>JAOZKP010000348.1 GCA_029935295.1 bacterium
AATCAACCAAACGCCAAATCATAACTTAAATTTTTTTGGTAAGCATTTGGCTCAACTGCTGAAAGGAAGGTTTAATATGAAAACCAGACAATTATCACGTATTTTTTTCACCCTGTTCCTCGCATCTCTGTTCCTCTGCACAACTTTACTTGCCGGCAACGCTCTGGCTGCATCCCTGAAAGAGCGCATGAAAGCCCGGCTGCCGCAGATAACTCGACTCAAAACCGACGGCATAATCGGAGAAAACAACCGCGGATTCCTGGAATCACGCCAACAGAATGCTGCATCAACGGCACTAACCAGTGCCGAGAACCAAGAGCGCCAAACCGTCTACAGTGCCATCGCCCAGCAGCAACGTACCAGCCCCAAGATCGTCGGCCAACGCCGCGCCGCCCAGATCGCCGACCGCGCTCCATCCGGCACCTGGCTCCAGAATGAAAACGGTAATTGGTACAAAAAATAACTCTGGATTGTTTTTAAAAAGAACATACTGACTCAAACCCAAACAAAACACAGAATACCCATGAGTCAAGCCTGACCCCGTAATATATGCAGGACAAACAAAAAAGCCCGCAAACGGATAATCCGTTTGCGGGCTTTTGTCATCTAAAATCAGGTGATGACCGGTTTAACGCAAGTTTTAATCAACTTACATCATTCCGCCCATACCACCCATGCCGCCCATACCACCAGGCATGCCAGCCGGCATACCGCCGCCAGCGGCACCAGCAGGTTCAGGTTTATCGACGATCAGAGCTTCAGTCGTAATCATCAGGCCGGCGATGCTGCAGGCATTCTGCAGAGCTGTCCGGGTAACCTTGGTCGGGTCAATGATTCCTGCTTCAACCATATCAACATATTCGCCGGTTGCAGCGTTGAAACCGAAGGCACCTTTCTCTTTTTTGAGACGCTCAACCACAACTGAACCTTCCTGGCCGGCGTTGTTGACGATCTGACGCAGAGGCTCTTCGATAGCGCGACGAACGATACTGACACCCATAATTTCATCATGGGTAAGGTCAGCCATATCATCCAGGCATGAGCTGGAACGCAACAGAGCGACGCCGCCGCCGGGGACGATGCCCTCTTCGACAGCTGCACGAGTTGCATTCAATGCATCTTCAACCCGGTCTTTCTTCTCTTTCATCTCGGTCTCAGTTGCGGCACCAACATTAATCACGGCCACACCGCCGATCAATTTGGCAAGACGCTCCTGAAGTTTCTCTTTATCATAATCAGAAGAGGTCTCTTCAACCTGAGACCGAATCTGTTTGACGCGGCCCTTGATCATCTCCTGAGAACCGTGACCATCAACAATGGTGGTATTATCTTTGTCAATGTTAATCCGTTTGGCCTGACCCAGATCTTCCAGAGAAACCGACTCAAGTTTCAAACCGATCTCTTCAGAAATAACCTGACCACCAGTCAGAATCGCGATATCTTCAAGCATCGCTTTACGACGATCACCGAAACCGGGAGCTTTTACGGCAACACAGTTCAGGGTACCACGCAATTTGTTAACTACCAGGGTTGCCAGAGCTTCACCATCTACATCTTCGGCAATCAGAAGGAAAGGACGGCTGGTTTTGGCAATCTGCTCAAGAATCGGCAACAGGTCTTTCATGTTGCTGATTTTTTTGTCATGGATCAGAACGTAAGGATTTTCAAGGTCAGCCGTCATTTTCTCCATATCAGTAGCGAAATAAGGGGAGAGATAACCACGGTCAAACTGCATCCCTTCAACTACGTCAAGTGAGGTATCCATTGATTTGGCTTCCTCAACCGTAATAACGCCCTCTTTGCCAACTTTATCCATAGCTTCGGCAATAATGTTACCGATAGTTTCATCGCCATTGGCGGAAATAATTCCAACCTGGGCGATGTCACGATGAGTAACTGTCGGTTTGGAGAGACCTTCAAGGGTTTCAACCAATTTCGCAGCGGAAAGATCAATCCCGCGTTTCAATTCCATCGGATTGGCGCCGGCGGCAACCATCTTGGAACCTTCACGATAGATAGCCTGAGCTAAAACAGTGGCAGTAGTGGTACCGTCACCGGCAACATCACTGGTTTTGCTGGCAACTTCTTTAACCAACTGGGCGCCGATATTCTCACACTTATCTTCAAGTTCAATCTCTTTGGCAACCGAAACACCATCTTTGGTGATCGTCGGTGAACCGAAAGACTTGTCAATAACTACGTTGCGACCTTTAGGTCCTAAAGTAACTTTGACTGCATCAGCCAAAACATTGATCCCGTTCAGGATCGCCTGACGCGCTTCCTGATCAAATTTAATCTCTTTTCCAGCCATTTTATAAACCTCCAAAAAAATTCTTATTTAATAATTACAGTTTCTGTAGAAACCTAAGCGAGCACACCGAGAACATCATCCTCACGCATAATAAGGTAGTCTTCGCCGTCAATTTTCACTTCGGTACCGGCATATTTGCCGAACAGAATTTTGTCACCGACTTTAACGTCCAGGGGATTAACCTTGCCGTTCTCATTGACTTTACCTTTGCCGGCAGCCATAACTTCACCCTGCATCGGTTTCTCTTTCGCGGCATCGGGAATGATGATCCCGCCTGCAGTTTTCTCTTCTTCTTCGAGTCGTTTGACAATGATCCGATCCTGTAAAGGTCTGATATTCATCGTTGTTCCTCCTGATAAATGTTGTTTTTAAGATTAACACCAAAAGATCAAGGCAACCACCTTAAGGCTGCCTGACTGACAAAGCCATTAGCACTCTTTTACATGGAGTGCTAACAGGCGAGAATATATTAACGCTGAAATGAAAAATCAAGGGGGCAGGAGTAAATTTTTTTCTTTTTTGTTTGTGATCTACAGAAAGTATCTTAGGAATACGCCACTATCTATATCAAAGATCGCAGAAAAGCGTGTGCGGACTGCACTCGAAGATCTCCCGGAGTGAGACAACCTGCGCCTGGCGCCACCATAAATCTAACGCCACTCACCGGTAAAGTTGTAGGGTGTTACATTCAGATCTTCGAGATTGA
>JAOZKP010000349.1 GCA_029935295.1 bacterium
GGTTTGGCTGGAGAAAACAATGATTGCCTACCATCATAAGATTAAATTTATCCCTAAATTAGGGAGTGATACAAGTGTTGTTGAAGATTCTTTCACCAATGAGATTATTATCAGAGAGCGTCAAGCACGATCTGTAATTGAAAAAATGGCTTATGAGCTGACCTTTTTTAATAACCAGGGACGAGACCTTGATCTTTATACAGAAAGAGAGTTCGATCGAACTCAACAGGATCAGCTCTGGGCCTTTGTCGTCAAAGATGTTGTCGCCTTTTTCTGGCATAGCGGAACATTAACCCTGGAATATATACCGCATAAAAATTTCACCCTTAAGCTCCTGCAGTACTGGTCTCTGCAGATTGTTCTGCCGATCTTTCTTACCCTGGAAGAACGCTATGACTTTCTGCACGCTGGAGCGGTTGAAATGGCCGGTAAGCCGCTTCTTTTTATTGCCGAATCTTTCGGGGGCAAATCGACAATGACCGATTTCTTTATGCAGCAGGGCCATCCGATGATCTCCGATGACAAGGTGGCAACCTATGAAAAAGATGGCAATTTTTTTGCAGTACCATCACATCCGCATCATCGGCCCTATCGTCAGGAAGAGGACCTCGGTTTTTTTGTCGAAAACTTTTCCACCGGGCCAAAGCCGGTGCATGCTATCTATGAGTTGGAAAAATCTAAGGCAGATGCGACCATTAAGATAACCAAATTAACCGGAGTTGAAAAATTTGTCGCGCTGCGCCGGGCCAGTGAAATGAATCTCTATTTTCTCAAACCGAAACGGTTTGCCTTCCTGGCGCAGATGGTAGGTATCATACCGTTGTTCAAGGTTACGGTACCTTGGCAGCTGAATCGTCTGTCCTTGGTTTATCAGGCAATCGCAAAACACACCCTAAATATTTAACAGGATTCAAAATGAGTGGAATTTGCGGGATTGTCCGGTTTGACGGCAAGCCGGTTAAGTCAGAAGAGATACGAAAAATGCTTGCCGCCATGCCGAACCGTGGTCATGATGCCGAGGGAATCTGGATGGATGGCAGTGTCGGCTTCGGCCATAGAATGCTCTGGACAACGCCTGAATCACTTCATGAAAATCAACCTCTGGTAAGTGAAGATGGTAACTTGATTGTAACAGCCGATGCCCGTCTAGACAATCGTGATGAATTATTTGAAAAACTTGGGATAAAAGAAAAGGATTTTGCTGTTATTACTGATATCGATCTTATTCTTTGGTCTTATCAGAAATGGGGAGAGGATTGTCCCAAACATCTTATCGGTGATATTGCTTTTGCAATTTGGGACAGATTAAGAAAACAATTATACGCAGCAAGAGATAAAATTGGAGTTAAGCAATTTGTTTATACAAAAAACGAAAATCGAATAATTTTTGCCTCAGATATATCTGCTTTATTCGTACTGAAAGATTTAAAAAAACAAATCAATGTCAACTCAATCGAAAATTCATTGATTTTTGATAATTTAAAGTTAGTTGATCTGCAGAATACTTTTTTCAATGAAATATTTCGTTTACCGTCAGCTTCTCTTCTTAAGATTAAAAATAAAAAAATATTGATCAAAAAGTATTGGGATCCCTCTCATATTCAAACTAATAACAATAGTGTCGAAGAAAACGGTGAAATTTTTCTTGCTTTATTGAATCAGTCGATCAAATCACGTCTAAGAAGTGCATTCCCGGTTGGTGTGGAATTAAGTGGTGGTATGGATTCATCAACTGTATTGAGCATGGCAACAAGACTACATTGCAATCCAATTAAATCATTTGCTTTGCAATTTGGAGATATGTGGTGTGATGAAAGCGAATATATCAATGAGGTTATAAAGCAGACACAATCTCCATTGTTTGTAGTTAGAGCCGACAAACTTGATTACCGTGAAAAATATTCTCTTGCAAACTACTATAAATCGATGCCGGATTATCCATCAGAAGGTTTTTTCCTGTCGATGGTAGCCACTCTGGAAAAAGCCGAAGAAGAAAACGTTCGGGTGTTGTTAACTGGGCAAGGAGGGGATCATGTTGCCCAAGGTAATCCATTATTCTTGTATGATTGGGTTAAAAGTGGAAAAATTTTTCAAGTATTACGAATGGTTATGCATTCTAAAAATAGTTGGATGACCATTAAGCATTTGATTCTGAAACCTTTTTTTTCAAAAGATGGTTTAAATTTTATTAGAAAAATAACTTTCAAGCCAGTACCTACACCAATCCTGGCAAGCAATAGAATTGAAGTTAATTTCAAAGATATAATTGACTCAAAAGAATATTTTTCTGAAAGTAATAAACTTGAAGCCCAGTCTATATTTGGCTCAACTCAAGCATTAGCTTTTGATATGTGGCACTATAATCTGGCCGGAAAAATGAATGTAGAAGTTCGCCACCCTTTTTACGACAGCAGGCTGGTAGAATTTGCTTTGCAAGTGCCAAAAGAACAAAAATATGATTTTAAAACTTTAAAACCATTTTTAAAACGTATGACAAAAGGAGTACTTCCGGAAAAGGTAAGAATTAGAAACGATAAAAAGACATTTGAAGAGCCAGTTATAATGCAGGCGAGGGCACATATAAATTTGCCTTATTTAGAAAATAAAGGTCTATTTTGTGATAGATTTATAAAAAAAAATATGGTAAAGGAAATAAAAGAGTGGCATGGACAACGAGAAAAAAAATATTCTCGCCTAGTCTGGCAGATTATAGTTATGGAAGCTTGGTTCAAACATCATAACCATCATAATAAGAGGAAATAATTATGAACAAAATAAAAATAGGTAAGAAAAAAGAATATAAAAAACCATCCATTAAAAATTTAGGTGCAATTATTAAAATAACGGCCGGAGGTACTGGCTCATCACTTGACGGAGGTCCCAATCAGAAGCCACACACTAATTAAATTGATAAAAAAGAAGGGTGCTTCATTCCCCGTGAAAAGATTGATCTAAAAGGCTCGGTGATGTTTTCACCGGGCCTTTTTTACTGTCCCGCTTCTGAGGT
>JAOZKP010000350.1 GCA_029935295.1 bacterium
GAGGAAATTTTAATAACTCCTTTTTCCGACAAGCTTAGATCACTCCAAGAAAAATTATTTTTTTCCAAAAATCCGACAATCAAAATGCGCTCTCTATGTTGAGGTACAAAATGTTGTCCGTCAAGTACCTTGTAATGAACATGGTATCCCAATTCATTACGCAATGTTTGCAAAATCACCTTGAAAGTATTTCCCTTGTCATGGGATACAAGGTTTTTGACATTTTCAAGCAAAAAAGCCTTAGGCTTTTTTGCGGCAATTATTCTGGCAACATCAAAAAAAAGCGTTCCTTGTGTGGCGCATTCAAAACCATGAGGACGACCTAAAGCATTTTTCTTTGAAACTCCTGCTATACTGAAAGGCTGGCAGGGAAATCCTGCAAGCAGTACATCATGATCGGGTATATCATTTTCATGTATTTCTGTAATATCACCAACAAGGTGTGCAGATGAAGCAGGGAAGTTTTCAAGATATGTTTTTTGGGCAAATTTATTCCATTCACTTGAAAAGACACAATGACCACCATGTTTTTCAAAACCCATGCGCATTCCACCGATACCTGAAAACAGGTCAATAAACCTGAACAAAGAGTTACCAAGAGGTTCTCTTTTTGTAAATAAAGGGAGAATACGTTGACGGATTGCGGCGGCGAGGTAAGATGGTGGTTCAGTTTCACGAACTTCCCATCGGCGAACTGTTCTTATATCTACATTTAAAATGTTTGATATTTCTTTTTGGGTATATCGTGTTCGTGCTTCTTTGATCAGATCGAGAGCGTTTTCCTGATACATTGTATCTCCTTATTTTCGAGGAATAATTGAGGGCATGATGCCCTCTTTTTGTCCCTTTGTCAAGGAGAATAGTTTTTTTTGTTTTTGCGTTGCTCTAACGACCGCATTCAGGGGCTGGCGATTTTACAGCAACCAACTTGGATAAACCAAGAAAGTGAATTTGAAAGACTGAACTCCGGAAAACCGCGCTGGTAGCCAGTCCCTTGGAATGCATTGTTATATTATTTTAATACGTTACGCCATATTGCCGGTCTTTTTGGTGGCAGAGTTTTTCAAAGTTGAGGCCCTTCGATGTGCTTACGCCGCTTTTTTTAGTTTGTTTGCTAATTCATTTATGGAAACCACAGAAATATGATTACTTTCCAAGCTCCCTGTTGGAATTGATTCTTTCTTTTGTGTGACAAGAAAAGCTTGATCGATCTTTTCCGAATGAACAAGCTTTTGAAGATAATCTATAGTTCTCCGCAATAGGTGGAGTGGTACAGGACCACGCCAAGCTTTTACTTCTATAGCAATATTCTTTCCATTTAGGCTAACAAGAAAATCTGGGCGAAGCCCTCCGATGTTCGGTTCAATTACAAAGTCAAATTTGTTTTTCTTTAGTATTTTAGCAATATCTGATTCAAGTGCCGTAGAGACAATACGAGCAGTTCCTCGCGAAGGTGATATTTCTTTTTCTTTAGTCTTTCGATAAAAAATTAATGCTGTTAGCACAGCTATACTACCAATAAGTACTCCTAGACCACAAAAAAGCCACTCCATTTCTAATGTTTTGGTCTGGTAAAATTTAAAAAGAATGGAACTCAATGCACCAAGTAATGATGCTGATAGAACCATTGCATTAACGCTTTCCTTCTTACTTGCTCGCTCCAAATTAAGGCGTTGATAATCTTTTAATGATGGTTTGGAAGGTTTTTGTTCGATTTTTGCAAAAGCCGAACCTAGCCTTTGCTCAATTTCTATCCGTTGTGAGGGAGAAATAAGGTCGCTATCAAAAACTTCAGTATATAAGCTGTTTAATACCTGCTCCTCTGAAAGAAGGTCATTAGAAGAAATTTTGAATTCTCTGGCTTTGCCTTCAATTATACGAGTAAGGTCTTTATATACTGGTGCATAATCTTCCAATACCATTCGTCGCATAATGGCGCGATGAATAGAGTTACTGGCATTCTTTGCCCGTTCCTTCTTTGCTCCAATAGTTTGACGATACCCAATCACAAACAGTATTAAGGATACAAGTATTCCAAGCCCTGTTTGAATATATCCATCCATAAACAACTCCTTGTATTTATCAAATATAACGCTAAAGATAACTGGCACCCGACTTAAAAAGATGGAGTGCCAACAACCCATAATATTTTTAATTCCAATAATTTACGGGCTGAAAAGTGTCCAGTTAATTGAATTGTTAAGTGTTTCTTTTGTGTGCTTATAGGTTAATATATGGAACGGGACTACGTTATTAGTAGAGTGTTACACAGTAATGGCATTATTGATCTCATTTATCAACGGCCTGATGGGAGCCATTACAGGGAGAGTATAGATCTCGGATTCAGGGTCTTCGATATCAGCCGCAAACCTCAAAGTTTGTACAAGAATACCAACGAGGCTGCCGTCGGGCGTGAAGACGGCACTGCCGCTAAAACCTTTTTGAATGACTGTACTTGAAATAACAAATTGCATAGCTGTTTGTTCTTCGTTCTTTTGGAACATAGAAATTGTACCAGATGAAAAATGCGTATGTGAAGTGCTTTTGTCATACGATACATATGTTGTTAAACGTGACATAAACCCTACCGACTCACCCAGGAAAAGATGTTCCTCGGAAATATTAGGATATTCAGAAATCAAACCTTTTGGTTTGTCTGAAAGTTTTTTTATTGATTTATAGATGATTATATCATGGCTTGTTGAGTTGAAAACGATTTCACAAAGGAACAGGCCATCTTCACGCAATACGACAGGCCACTCGTACTTATGTGAAATTGATGTCCAGCAATGGTGGGCGGTGATGGTGTGAAGTTCGTCAAGAACGCACCCCATTCCATATATTTTGCCCATTACTGTTGCTGAACCACCACCGACCGAACAGGTCCAATTGTAATATTTTTTTGCTGAATCTTTAAACATATATAATTTATATTCTGTGACACACCGAGTAGGTCAGGGGCCTTACGGCCCCTTTCCCCTCTAAGAACCGTGCT
>JAOZKP010000103.1 GCA_029935295.1 bacterium
AAGCCGGAATCTGTGTTAGAGGAGGTCTTGATCTCTATTGCGGCATTCACCGAAGGTTGTTCAATGGCCCAGCTGGCCGCTGCCACCGGCTATCCCCGGAGCCGGCTCTACGGGATTGTGCATCGATTAAAACAGAAGAAGAAAATTAAAACCGAAAGTCGTGGAATCTATGAACTTACGCAATAAAATACAATTGGAGAACACCTTATGACAAAATTACTTTGTCTGATCGACACCAGTGCCCTGGTACACCGTGCTTTTCACGCGATTCGGCCTTTGACTACTGCCACTGGTCAGCCGACGAATGCATTGTTCGGGTTGACGCAGATGTTGATGAAGGTATTGAATGATTTTCAGCCGACACATGTGGCGGCCGCCCTTGATCTTAAAGGGAAAACCTGGCGCCATGAGCTCTTTCCGGCTTATAAAGCCAACCGTTCGGCGCCGGACCCGGATCTGGTGGCGCAGTTTCCGCTGGTGCCTAGACTCTTAAAGGCATTTTCACTGGCGGGGATTGGGGTGCCGGGGTATGAGGCCGATGATGTTATTGCGACTTTAACCCGGCTCGGACTCAAGGCGGGATTTGAGGTGTTGATTATCTCCGGCGATAAAGATCTGATGAGTTTGGTCGGTGAGCGGGTGGTGATGTTTGATACAATGAAGAATAAACGTTACGATCTTGATGCGGTGCGGGAGCGGCATGGTGTTACCGGTGAGCGGCTCCTGGATCTTTTAGCTCTGGCGGGTGATAGTGCCGATAATATTCCGGGTGTACTCGGAATCGGGCCCAAAAGTGCGTTGAAACTGCTCGCCGATTTTGGTGATCTTGACAATATTATTTTGAAATCAGCTGAGATTGAGCGCAAAGGCTGGCGCGAAAAAATGCTGGCCCATAAAGATGAAGCTAAACTTTCCCGGCGTCTGGTGACTTTATCGGATGCAATTGATGTCGGGCTTGGCGATGGCCTCGAAGAGCTTTTATGTCGGGAGGCCGACAGCGAAGCCTTAAGTGAGCTTTTTGCCGAGTTGGAATTTCACTCTTTGAGTCGTCGTTTAAGTCCACAGAAAACGATAAGCCGCGACGAATATCGCCTGATTGAGACGCCGGAAAAATTTATAGCACTGCTTGAAGAGTTGGCCGAAGTCAAAGTTCTGGCGGTCGATACCGAAACCACCTCGGTTAATCCGATGGCGGCGGAATTAGTCGGCATATCGCTGGCCTGGAATAAAACTGATGCGGTTTATATTCCGGTAGGGCATAGTGAAACTGATAATGGCCCGGTAACTCAGCTTGGTAAAGAGTTGGTTTTTTCGGGACTGGGCCCGATTCTGGCCGATGCGGGTGTGAAAAAATGGGGTCAGAATATCAAATATGATGCAATTATTCTAAAACAGGCCGGTTTTGAGTTGAAAGGGATCGATTTTGATTCGATGGTGGCCTCCTATCTTGTCGATCCGACCCGGCACCGGCATGGTCTCGACGCCTTGTCGGTCGAATATTTAGGCCATACGCCGATAACATTTAAAGAAGTGGTCGGCACCGGTCGGAATCAGGTGACGATCGATAAAATTGCGCCGGAGAAAGTTTCGGATTATGCCTGTGAGGATGCGCAGCTGGCTTTTCTTTTGTCACAACTGTTAGTGCCGAAACTGCAGGAGGGCGAGCTTGAAGAACTTTTTACAAAAATTGAGCGGCCGTTGATTGAAGTCCTGCTGCGAATGGAGATGACCGGGGTCTATCTTGATATTGATCTGCTCAATAAAATGGCGGTTGACTATAATGTACGCCTTGAAAAAATGGCGGTCGAGGTTTATGCCGCTGCCGGTGAAGAGTTCAATATAAACTCACCGAAACAGCTTGCAGTAATTCTTTTTGAACGTCTGAATCTGCCGATTCTCAAGAAAACTAAAACCGGTCCTTCAACTGCGGTCGAGGTGCTTGAGCGGCTCGCGGATGAACATCCATTGCCGGCGAAAATTCTCGCCTATCGGTCACTTTCCAAACTGATTTCAACCTATCTTAAGGCCCTGCCGCGTCTGGTTAATGCCAAGACCGGGCGGGTGCATACCTCCTATAATCAGGCGGTAACTGCGACCGGCCGGCTCTCCTCATCTGATCCCAATCTTCAGAATATCCCGATTCGCGGTGAAGACGGGGCCGTGATTCGTCAGGCATTTATCGGCGAGGGCAAAAATCTGATTCTGGCGGCGGACTACTCGCAGATAGAATTAAGAATATTGGCCCATTTTTCCGGTGATCCGGCTTTAGTGGATGCTTTTCGGAAAGGTGATGATATCCATACGCGGACCGCGACCGAGGTTTTTCAGGTGCTGCCGATGATGGTGACCGAAGAGATGCGGCGTCAGGCCAAGGCGATAAATTTCGGTCTCGTCTATGGCATGGGGGCTCACCGCTTGGCCCAGGAGTTGGATATTGACAGAAAAACCGCAAAAGCTTATATAGAGGGCTATTTTACTGCCTACGCCGGTGTGAAAAAATATTTTGACAAGGTAGTCACTGAGGCCAAAGCCAAAGAGTATGTGACGACCCTATTTAAGCGGCGCCGTTATCTACCGGAGATCAACAGTAATAATCATAACTTGAAAGAGATGGCCCGGCGTACCGCTTTAAATACCCCGATTCAGGGGACGGCGGCAGATCTGATTAAATTGGCGATGGTGGTTATCGATCAGCGTTTACGGGAAAAAAACTGGCAAAGTAAAATGATTATGCAGGTTCACGATGAACTTGTTTTTGAAGTACCGCCGGCTGAGGTTGAGGCTTTGACCCTGATGGTGCGCAAAGAGATGGCCGATGTCTGGCCCTTGAAAGTTCCGCTGGTGGTTGACATAGGCGTCGGTAAAAACTGGCGCGAAGCGCATTAATAGAGTAAAGCACAAAGAGACAAAGATTGATGATTTAATGGGTATCGGGTGTGCGAAAGTAGGTTGAATTCGCACTATCTTCTAACTTAATATAAGGTAATGTATGATATCCTATCAGGAAACGCTTGATTATCTGTACGGTCTTGAACATTTTGGTATAAGTTTAGGTCTTGAAAATATTAATGAACTTTGTGTAGCTTCCGGTAATCCGCAGAACAGATTAGCCATTGTTCATGTTGCCGGGAGTAATGGCAAAGGTTCGACCATTGCTTTCTTAAAGCAGATGTTGCGGGCGCATGGGCTTTCGGTCGGGGTTTACAGCTCACCCCATCTGCGCCATTTCTCAGAGCGGATTGTGGTTGATGAGACTCCGATCAGTGAGGCCGAAATTGTAGCTCTCACCCGTAAATTAAGGCCGATAGTCGAAAAAATTCCCCGCATTGTTACCTTCTTTGATTTTACTACCTGTATGGCCCTCCTCTATTTTGCCGAAAAAATGCCGGATATTGTTCTGCTTGAAACTGGTCTTGGGGGCCGGCTTGATGCTACTAATGTTGCCCGCGAACCCTTGTTGACAATGATTACTAACATTGCCCTGGAACATGAAGAGTTCTTAGGTTCGACTCTGCTTGAAGTTGCCGCCGAGAAGGCAGGAATTCTAAAGCCTGGTGTAGCCTTGGTCTCCGGGGTGAAAAATGACGAAGTCCGGGATTTCATGTCGGTAAAACAGCGGGAAATGGCGGCGGCTTGTGATTTTCTGGGGCGTGATTTTCGTCTGCGTCGCTCTGCTGACGGCTCTTTTTCTTATTTTGGTGTGGAGAATAATTTTACCGGTTTGCGGATTACGATGCCGGGCCGGCATCAGCAGGACAATGCAGCCTTGGCGCTGCGAGCTTTGGAATCTTTGTCACATGAAGGCTTGTTTGAGATAGATCCTGATCTGGTCGCTGATGCACTTTTAAAGGTGGTCTGGCCCGGACGGTTGCAGAAGGTTGCAAGTAGTCCCGATATCTATCTTGACGGCGCCCATAATCCACATGGAATCCGGGCGTTGGAACCGGAGTTAAAACGCCTTAAAGGTGATCGCCGCCTGGTGTTGCTGCTCGGGGTGATGAAAGATAAGCGGATTAAAGAGATGACTTCAAAAATCGCGCCGTTGGCTGACGAGATAATTGTGACCCAGGCGCCTTTGGATCGGGCCTGTCTTCCAGAGCGCCTGGCTGATGAAGTTAAAGCCTATTGCCCGACGGTAACTGTGACGGATTCAGTTGCTGAGGCTTTGACCCTGGCGCGTGAGCGAGCCCGGGCCGAAGATCTTATTTTCCTGACCGGTTCCCTCTATTGTGTCGGTGAAGCCTTTAATGTACTGGATCTGCCGGTAATGTGATCGGTGGGGTGTAACAATGAAAATTACGGCAATTTACGGTAGCCCCCGACGTCAGGGTAATACTTCGCGATTGTTAAAATCAGCAGTTGCCGGGGCGCGGAGTGCCGGAGCGGAGGTGACTGAGATTGTATTGCGTGATCTTAAATTGTCACCCTGTCTTGAGATTTATGCCTGTCGTAAAACGGGCAGTTGTGCTATTAAAGACGACTTTCAGTATCTGTCCGCAACTTTGCTTGCTGCCGATGCCACGATGTTGGCGTCGCCGATATTTTTCTATACTGTCAGCGCCCACACCAAAATAATGATGGATCGCTGCCAATCGTTATGGGTGAAAAAATACTGGTTGGACAAACAGCCGCTGGGACGTTCTGAAAACCCGAAACCGGGGCTTTTCCTGGCAGCCGGGGCAAGCTGCGGTACGCAGCTTTTTGCCGGAGCCAAGATGAGCGTTAAATATTTTTTTGATACATTCGCCACTTCGTTGTGGCGCTCGCTGACCTATCGGGGGTTGGATGGAGCCGATGAAATCCTTGAGCATCCGGAGTATCTTGAGGAAGCTCGACAAGCCGGAGTGGAATTGGTTGAGCAAATTCAATGTTAAATAATTCGTAACTGTTCGGCTATCTTACACAAATTGTCACGATTGGGGTCATTGCTGGAACAAGGTGCGTCAGCACCGCCAGCTTTGACCCCGTTCATGAGGGCGAAGCGATGTTCGACACCATTTGTTAAAGCTTTATGGTGACACGCTGAACAATTACAATAATACCTAATTAAAATGAATCTATTTTTTAAATATAATTATAAGCTGACTCTGGCGCTACTCTTTTTTATTATCTCTCTGTTTTTCACTTTGCCGGTTTTTGCGGCGGTTCCCGATTTGCCGGGAGCGGCAACTGCGGTTGCCGATAAGAGTGTTGAGATTGAGGCACAGTATCTCTATTATGATAAGGAGGCAAATCTTTATCATGCTCAGGGCGGGGTGATAATCCGTCAGGAGGGGATGGAGCTCAAAGCGGATAAGGCGGTGCTCAACCAGGCCGCAAATGAGTTTGAAGCCTGGGGAGATGTTCTGCTGCGTGACAAAACCGACTATCTCGCGTGCCGCTACCTTAAATTTAATTACAAGGATCAGATTGGCTCAATTCGGGATGGACGGATATTTATCAAAGAGAAAAATTACTATATTACCGGCGAACATATCCAAAAACTGGGCCAGAATGAGTACGTTGTCGAGAATGCAACTTTAACTACCTGTGATGCTGAGCGTGCGGCCTGGTTGATTCGCAGCCGCAAGGTCCATGTTAAAAAGGGCGGCTATGGCGTTGTTGATGACGCTGTTTTTACCGTAAAGAATGTACCGATACTTTACCTGCCGAAAGGGGTTTTCCCGGTTAATACCAAACGGCAGACCGGTTTTTTGCTGCCGGCTATCGGTTATTCCGATAAAGATGGGGTAATTGTTAAGGGCGCATTTTTCTGGGCTATCAATCGCTCGAATGATTTGACGCTTTATCCTGAATACTACAGTGAGAGAGGAATTAAATTCGGCGGGGAGTATCGCTATGTGCTCAACGAACAGGCGGCCGGTGATGTGCGCGCCTCTTTTATCAGCGATAAACTGGTTGATGATAATCCCGAGGACTATGAAGATGCTGATAAAGAGCGCTGGTCGTTCGGAATGCACCATTTTCAGACTCTGAAAATCGGATCTACCTTGAAAGCTGATGTCAACCTGGTTAGTGACAATGAATTTCTTGAGGATTTTCCAGCTACTTTTTCCGGCAATTTTATCGACGAACTTGATAACGTAGATTCCAAAACCGAAACCTATCTTCGTTCATTAGCGATTGCCTCACACAGCTGGGAACATTACAATGTAACAGCTACGGGTCGCTATTATCAGTCACTGTTGCGAAAAAGCAGTGATGAAACTCTGCAGTTACTGCCGGAAATAACCATGTCGGCTTTAAATCAGCCGGTTTTCGGTGCGGACTGGCTGTTCTGGCGGATGGGCACTGACTACTCCCATTTCTGGCGGCGGGAAGGCGAGACCGGCCATCGGTTTGATATTCATCCGCAGATAAATATGCCGCTTAAATTTGGTGCCCTTGAAGTAATTCCATATCTGGAATTGCGCGAAACCTGGTATGATCTCAGTGATCGAGTGAATGGCAAAAGTGACGGCAGCGAGTCCCGGGCGACTATGGCGGTCGGGATTGAGCTTAAAAGTGTTGCTGAGAAGGTTTATGCCTGTGACTGGTGGGGTATGGATTGTTTGCTCCATACGATGGAACCGATGCTGGCATATCGTTATGTTCCTGATGTCGATCAGGATGATCTGCCCGATTTCGACCGGCTTGATTATCTCCCGGAAGAGAGTAATGTCACTTGGGGGTTAGTCAGTCGACTGGTCGGGCGTTATCCTGACAGTACCAGTCCGGATCGGTTTGATTATCATGAATGGCTTAAATTTCAAATTGGTCAGGCATACAGTTTTATTGATGTTGCTGACGGTATCAGGTTTCTTGAAGATGATCAGCATGCTTCAAATTTTTATACTCAACTCGAGACGAGAAGTCGTGCTGGCGGCTTCTATATGAAACTCGAAAACCGGTTCGATCCCTATGAAAATACAAATGAATTGATGACAGCACTTTTCAGCACCAGTAATCAGCGTGGCGATTCATTGTCGCTTGAATATCGCTATGAGCGGGATCTCACTGAGCTCTGTACCGGAGTTGCCCGGCTGCCGCTTGCGAGCTGGATCGATATTTATGGCAGTATCCGTTACTCAATTGCGGACAGCCATATCTGGGAAACGATATATGGTTTCAATTACCATCCGCAATGCTGGTCGCTGGATTTCTCGGTTGACGAAGAGCGTGATCCCTATGATCTCTCCTTTCGCTTGATGTTAAGTTTGAACGGGTTGGGCGGTTTGGAAACGGGGAACTAAATAATTCAACTTTCTGGCTTTATGTAAATCTCTCACAAACTGTCAGGATTGGGGTCATTGCTGGTACAAGGTGCGTCAAGCACCCCAGCTTTGACCCCGTTTATGAGGGCGAAGCAAAGTTCTATACCATTGGTTATAGCTTTATGGTGATATTTATGGAGCAGGAGCAATTTCTACAGGAAACCCGGTTTATTGATATAAGTAACCCAATCCTTAAAGAACGGACGTATGCACTTGTAGACGGTGTCCATGATCTCCGGGAGCAGGTGAAGAAGATCTTCTTTTTTGTTCGCGACGAGATCAAATATAACCCTTACACCTCATTTATCCACCTTCAAGATTACACCGCCAGTGAAATCCTGCGTCGTGGGGAAGGGTTCTGTATTCCCAAAGCCTCACTTTTCACTGCGATGATGCGGATTCTCAAGATCCCGGCCAAGCTCTACTTTGCTGACATCAAAAATCACCTGGCTCCGGCTAAACTCCGGGCAGTTATGGGGGATCTCTTTATTTATCACTGTTATTGCGGGGTTTTGGTAGATGGTCAATGGTTAAAGCTGGCACCGACTTTTAATCGTGAAATGTGTGCCAAAATCAACGTGCAGACCAATGACTTTGATGGGTTTCATGATGCTCTGCTGCCGTTAACCAATCTCGACGGAGAACTTTATGTCGAGTACGTCAAAGACCGTGGTGATGCCGCCGACATTCCTTTTGACGAGATTATCCAGGCTTTTAAAGATTACTACGGCAGTGATTTGACTGAGAAATGGCCTATGAGCCATTTGTAGATCAGTTTAAGCGAAAGAATTATTTTAAACCCAGTCTGATTTAGTTGAATTATAGGTTGAATTCATCTTCTCTAGAAAATCCTGAGGAACGATATTTAGGCGTGAAAACTCTGTCGGGGAAAAGAGGACAAAGTTGGCCTGGGAACTGCAACAAAGGTTGCCGTCGGCATCGTCAATGTGGCCCTCTAAGAGTGCCTTTTTGCCATTTAACTCTTTAATTGTTCCGGTTGCAGTGATCGGGGTACCGACATAGACCGGTTTTTTGAATTTGACGTTAATATCCCTGGTCAGGATAAAGTTGTGAGTCAGGTGAATAGCTGTCCAGGACATGACCTCGTCAAGAATGGTAGTTAAAATTCCACCGTGGATCAGGTTATTCCAGCCTCTGGTGTGTTCTGGAACCGTCAAGGTAGAGCGCAACTCTTTGCCGTTAGTTACAAAGGTCATTTTCAGGCCAAAACTATTCTCTGTACCACAACCAAAACACTCTTTGTCAATATTGGGAATTGGGATCCAGTTTGAGTTCATAAGTAATTTATCAGTTTAGGTTAGCAATAAGAAAAAAAGGGCCGTGCAATTTGCACGGCCCTTAAAATTCAAGCAGATAAAGCTGACAAAGAGTCTATTTGTACCAGTCTTTGTCCAGTTTCTCAATCAGATCTTCGATCCAGGAGTGAGAGTAGAGAACGTCACCCATGAGACATTTGATGCTGCGGTAGTAGACCTGCAGTTCAGGACGCAGTGAAGCTTCATCAACGTCACCACCGTCCATCAAGGTTGTAGTGAGATCGTTAATTGAAGGAATTTTTCCTTTACACAGAGCCATCATTTCGCCATCATAAGCATCGACGATTGAAGAGTAGATGCCGAGATAGATGTGCATTGCCTGATAAGCACGATTCAGGTAATGGCGCAACTCAGTCGGGGTACCGTTAGAGATGTTGGAAAGTCCACAGGTTGATTTTGCACCCGGTGCGAAATCAGGGATCAAAGGCAGGAACTCTAAGAAAGAGGCTACCTGACCGGGATCAACGCAAACCGGAAGAACGATCGGATCGATATACATGCTTTCAGCCGGAATATCATATTCCAAGGCTTTACCATAAATCTCTGCTGCACACATGCCACGTTCGTTAACATCCCGGGGGATACCTTCATCGCTCAAAGTCAGAGCCACGAACTGACAGTTGTACTTTTTAACCAGCGGCATACGATCATCCAGGCTGGCCGGTTGGGCTGAAATAGAGTTAAGGATACATCTTTCCGGGGTTTTTGAAGCTTTCAATCCTGCTTCGATTGCCGCGGTGTTGGTGCTGTCAAGCGCCAAAGGCAGGTCGGAAACCTCTTCAACGGTCTTAACCAGCCAAGCCATCATTTCGTCGCCATTTTTCCGCGCCGGTCCGAGGTTAAGATCCTGGATGTCGCCGCCCGCTTCGAGCTGCTCAATCGCCATCTTCTGAATCGGTTTGGGATCACGTTCTTTGATCGCCGGTCCGATGGTTTTGGACATGATGTTAATACTTTCAGGTAATGTAAGACATGATAATGCCATATTGTCCTCCGTAAAACTATGTTTGGTTGAATTGAAATGGTAAAAAAAGTGGCGTGAGAAGATCTCTCTTCCCACGTCAAATTTACTTAAACAGTTACCTCTTACTGGCTTTTCAAGAAGGCCGCAATGTCGGAGGCTTCACGGGTGCCGATAACAACTTCCCACTCCGTACCCAACTCTTCCTGGAATTCGCCTGAGATCT
>JAOZKP010000351.1 GCA_029935295.1 bacterium
AGATTTGATGAAATAGCTGAAAAATGTCGGGCCGGTGTGCGTTTGTCGGCGGCAGATGCCCTCTTTCTTTTTGAAGAGGGCGATTTTTTTGCCCTCGGTAAACTGGCGGCGGAAATCAACCGGAAACTTAACGGCGATGTCGTTTACTATAATATAAACCGGCACATCAATCCGACCAATGTCTGCGTCAATCAGTGCCGTTTCTGCGCCTACAGCAAACTTAAAGGTGAAGAGGGTGCTTACGAGCAGTGTATTGACGATATTTTAAGTGAAGTAAAAGAGGCTGAAAACTTCGGCATCCGGGAGTTTCATATTGTCGGCGGTCTTCATCCGGACTGGTCTTTTTCCTATTATACTGATTTGCTTAAGAGTTTGAAGAGTGCTCATCCGGATATTGTTATCAAGGCTTTTACTGCAGTCGAGATCGACTATTTTGCTAAAATCAGCGGTTTTGATATTCCGACCGTTTTCGAACAGTTGCAGGCCGCCGGCCTGCAGGCAATGCCCGGTGGTGGAGCGGAAATTCTAAGGGCAACAGTTCGCAACCAGATCTGTCCTGAAAAAATCTCAGGTGAGCGTTGGCTCGAGATCATGAGACTTGCACATGCTGCAGGAATCCCAACGAATGCGACTATGCTTTATGGTCATATTGAGAGTTTTTCCGATCGGGTTGATCACATGGAAAGGTTGCGAGATCTTCAGGATGAAACCCACGGTTTTCAGGTTTTTATCCCGCTCGCATTTCACGCAACGAATACCGATATTCGCAAAAAAGGTGAGACTTCAGCGATTGATGATCTTAAAACTTTAGCCATTGCCCGCCTCTATCTCGATAATTTTCAGCATATCAAAGCTTATTGGGTAATGCTGGGAGAGAAGATCGCCCAGCTGGCGCTTCTTTTTGGCGTTAATGATCTTGATGGTACGGTGGTTAAAGAGCGCATTACGCATGCGGCCGGGGCTAAGAGTGCGGCCGGTTTAAGTGAAGCCTATATCAGAAATTCAATAATCAAAGCCAAGCGTCAGCCGGTTGAGCGGGATACATTTTACAAGCGGGTGTTAAGTCGTGATGTTGAGTGTGCCGGAGGTCGGAATGCGTAATTCAAGGCTTGATCGCAAAGCGGCTCTCGATCTTTTTACAAATTGTGACCTGCTTGAACTTGGCGAAATGGCGAATAAGTTGCGTTATCAAAAGCATCCGCAGCCTGAGGTTACTTTTGCCATCGACCGCAACATTAATTATACCAATATTTGTGAATGTCAGTGCCGTTTCTGTGCCTACTACCGCAAGCCCGAAGATGCGGATGCTTTTCTGATTGATTATCCGACTCTGCATCAGAAAATTGCCGAAACTATTGCTCTGGGCGGAACGCAGATTTTGCTGCAGGGCGGTCTCCATCCCGATCTTAAAATTGACTACTATGTTGGTTTGCTGAAAACCATCAAAGACGATTTTCCAACAATCCATATCCACGGATTTTCGCCGCCGGAGATCGCCCATATTGCGAAATCCTCCAATCTTGATTTATCCGCAACTATCAAGGAGTTGATGGCCGCCGGACTAGGTTCGATCCCCGGTGGTGGTGCGGAAATTCTCGATGATCGTGTACGTTCGGCAATCAGTCCCAACAAGATTGGTTGGCAACGCTGGCTTGAGGTTATGGAGTGTGCCCATAATCTTGGATTGCGGACAACCGCAACTATGATGTTCGGCTCCCTGGAGACCCCGGAAGAGTTGATTGAGCATCTTTTCCGCGTGCGTGAAGTTCAAGATCGCACCTTAGGTTTTACCGCATTTATTCCCTGGAGTTTTCAGCCGGACAATACTGATTTAGGCCAGGAAGTAAAGCAGACCGCAACCGGGATTGACTATTTAAGGGTTCTCGCCCTCTCCCGTCTTGTGCTTGATAATATAGATAATCTCCAGGCTTCATGGGTTACCCAAGGTACAAAAATGGCCCAAGCCGCCCTCTATTTCGGCGCCAATGATTTTGGTTCAACCATGATCGAAGAGAATGTGGTTGCTGCTGCCGGAGCCCATTTCTCAATATCTTTGAAAGAGCTGGTAGATACAATAAAAGAGGCTGGGTTTAAGCCCTGGCAGCGGGATACCCTCTATAATTTGCTAAAAGAGTTTTAATACTAATTGGTTGCATGAGAGTTTTTTATGGATTTTAATACCATACTTCAGGTTCAGGTTCAGGGTTATCCCAGTCGCATGAAAAGCTATCTGGTGGGGCGTGAGGAGGACCGTTATCTGATTCTCAAAATTCCTTCTGTCGTTGGTAATCCTGAAGAGATCTTTGTCAAAGATAAAGAGTTGACGGTTCGCTATGTTCACCAGGGAAGTGTGTTTGGTTTCAGGACTTCAATCATGTTAACTGTGATTGATAGTTTTAACGTTGTCTTTGTTAATTCACCCAAGAAAATTGAAGATTATAATCTGCGAACCCATAAACGATTTGAATGCAGCCTTCCCGCTCGTCTGGAGGTTATAACCCGGCATCAGAATCGGCAATTGCGGTTTAAAGGAATTATCGGCGATATAAGTAAAGGTGGGTGCAAGGCGACTATTATTTTACAGGAGCTTGAGTGGGTGAAAGAGCCGCTCAAAATTCAGTCAGTTATAGAGATATACCTTGCTTTGCCGGGAATTGAAGGTGAACTTTTTTTGCAAGGGGCAGTTCGGAGCATGACTCAAGACGATAAAGGGCTTGTACTTGGTGTTCAGTTTGTTGACCTTAGTGGAAAAAGTCAGGCCCAGCTGGATAAATTTCTTTCCGACAATCGCATCAGCTAAGTCGGGCCTTTTCATTTTCTTTAAAATCATTAAACCTACAGGCTGAAAAATTGATGGCTGAAATATTTACGATTACTGATGAATATATTGAACTGAACAAACTCCTCAAAGCAAGCGGCTTGTGTGGTACCGGTGGCCAGGCAAAAATGGTTATTGAAGATAACCTGGTAACTGTAGACGG
>JAOZKP010000352.1 GCA_029935295.1 bacterium
AGATTAAAGCCTGCGATATTCACCCCATAATTCCCGAGCACTGTGCCGACCCCACCGACTATCCCCGGTTTATCGACATTTTTAAAGTAGAGATAGGTGCCAGCAGAGACCACCTCTAAACGGAACTGATCGAGCATCAGAATCCGTCCCTGATCATCGCCAAATACGGTTCCGGCGACCATTATCTCTTCAATATCGGTCTTAACTTTTACAACGAACAGATCGTTCATATTGGCAAAACTACTGTTTTTTGATTCATAAACTGCCAGATTCCGCTCCCGGGCAAGGTAGGGCGCATTGATAAACGACACCGTCTCGGGGACACTGCGCTCCATAAATCCTTTCAGGGCGGCACTGGTAAAGGGCTGAAAATTAAAGGGCGAATCGAAAACCCGTTCGCCGAAATCATCGATAAATTTACTGCCAACCATAATCATCTCAATCTGTTCAGCGCGGCCGTTAACCACCTGGGCAGCGAGATGTCCCATCGCTTCAGCAAGATCAAAATAGTACCGCATCTCACCCGGCAGCTGAGCCCGCATATAGGGAATATTGACCGCATTTTCATAAGAGCGGTCATTAAGGGCATTCACCACCTGCTCGGCAATTATTACCGCAACCCCTTTCTGGCCTTCCGCAGTATTGGCACCTAAGTGCGGCGTCACAAAAACATTATCCAGATCAAGTAACGGGTGTTCTCCTAACGGTTCACGCGTAAAAACATCAACCCCGGCGGCAAAAACCTTGCCGCTCTTGACCGCCTCATAGAGATCATTCTCATTAATAATCCCACCCCGGGCACAGTTGACCAAAACCACGCCGTCCTTCATTTTGGCGATCTCCGTAGCTGCGACCATATTCGTGGTTTCATCGGTCAAGGGCGTATGAAACGTAATAATATCACTCGCCGCCAACAACTCATCAAGGGTTTCACACAAATTCACTCCGTGAGCTTCAGCTTTGGCTTTTTTAACATACGGGTCAAAAGCAATAACCTGCATCCCGAAACTTTTGGCCCGCACCGCCACATTGCCGCCGATGCGCCCGAGACCGACTATCCCTAAAGTTTTACCGTAGAGCTGAATACCCATATATTTTTTTCGATTCCATTCTCGGTTTTTCAACGAGGTGTTGGCCGCCGGTATCTTACGACAAGCCGAAAGCATCATCCCTATGGTCAGCTCGGTCGCAGCAATTGTGTTTCCGGTCGGGGCATTCATAACAATAATCCCCTTGATGCTGGCCGCCTCAATATCAACATTATCAAGACCGACCCCAGCCCGACCAATAATTTTTAATTTACCGGGGTTTTCAATCAGATCTGCGGTAACGGTTGTGCCGCTGCGGGTAACAATTGCATCATAATCACCGATAATCTGTTTCAGCTCAACACTATCTATACCGACCTTGACATCAACTGCAATCGAAGCATCAGCCTCAAGGATATCAACCCCTTCCTGAGCTATATTATCGGTAACCAGAACCTTAAAACGTGCCATAGAAAAACCCTCACAACTAGAAGTTAGTGACTTACAATGTATGTTCTTATTTCAATGCCAAAAAAACGGTCTGACAAGACCACTTACTTGCAGAATTTAAGTCCGCGACAGGTAATCTTAGTCATCTTTCCGCAACTAGCAGACCGTGAAAAAAAGTGCAAGCTTTTTGATAGGGATAAAGGGTTACAGACAAAGCCTTAACCGGTAATTTTTCGGGGATTAAAAACTTGACGATAGAGCACCAACCTGCTAAAGCGGATGGCCTCATTCGCACAACAATCAACTACTCTAGGAGGAGACCGTTATGAAGAAAGTTGCAACCCTGATTCTGGCTCTGTTTGTAACCTGTTTAATGTTCGGCAGTGGTTTTGCCGCAGACACGATTAAGATCGGCTTCAACATCCCTTTAACCGGTGAGATTCCCAAGGTTGGTGAATCCTCAAAGTTTGCTGCTGAAATGCTAAAAGCCGACATCAACGGCCAGGGCGGTTTGAAAGTTGGCGATAAACAATACAAACTTGAATTCGTCTACGAAGACAATGAATCAAAAGCTGAATCTGCTGTCGCCGTCGCCCAGAAATTAATTGACCGCAACAAAGTTTTAGCTATTATCGGACCGAACTCCAGCAAACAGGCGGTTCCGGCCGGTGAAATTGCTGATCTCAATCAGGTTGTCATGGTTTCACCCTGGTCCACCAACCCCGACACAACTTTAGATCGTCCTTACGTTTTCCGGGCGGCTTTCCTTGATCCTTTCCAAGGGCCGGTGGCGGTCGATTTCGCGATGGAGCAGTTCAAAGCCAAAAAAGCGGCTGTCCTCTATGCTTTAGCCAATGACTACAGCAAAGGTCTGGCGGAAATTTTCAAGGCTGATTTTGAGAAAAAGAATGGTGCCGGCTCCGTCGTCGCCTTTGAGAGCTACGGCGACAAGGATCAGGACTTCAGCGCCCAGCTGACCAAGATTATTGCGACCAAACCAGATTTTATCTTCCTACCCAACAACTACAACGAAGTTGCCTTAACCATTAAGCAGGCCCATGATCTGGGCTGGAAAGGGCCGTTTATGGGTTCCGATGCCTGGGGTTCAGCTGAATTGATGGATCTCTGCGGTGACGACTGTATTGGCCAGTTTTTCTCAACTCACTATGCTGCCGCCGGGGCTAAAGGTGCCACAAAAGAGTTTATTGACCGTTACAACAAAAAATATGGCTACATTCCGGATGACGTCGCCGCTTTGACCTGGGATGCGACCCGCCTCGTCCTTCAAGCGATTCAGGAAGGTGGCACATTGAGCGGCAAATTACGCAAAGACCGTAAAGCCTTGCGTGAATCAATGGCCAACATCAAAAGCTTTGCCGGCATCACCGGCAGTATGACTTTCGACAAACAGGGCGACCCGATCAAATGTGCCGTGGTGGTTCGCATCAACGAAAAAGGCCAGTTCGTTTTCACCAAATCAGTCTGCCCCTGATTAA
>JAOZKP010000353.1 GCA_029935295.1 bacterium
ATGCACTCGTTGAGATATGTCTTTTCATTGCCCCTAAAAACCGGGGCGTGAAGAGATATAAATTCATCCGTTTTGTAAAGTGAACGGATAAAGTCAATCGTATCCTGGTATTTCATCAATTACATTTTCTCATCGAGATATTTCCCCATCTCTTTGTGGTCGAAATCGGGTATCAATCTGAAAAATAGTTCGACAATCTGCCCTTTGCTCCAGTGCCCGGATCTTCGAAAGCTTCGGATTGTCTCTTCAAATTCGTTTAACAGGACATCGTTGTAGATGGGTTTATTTTTTATTATGCCGAGGTTTGTAAAGCGGGTCATATCGAGTTCCTCTTCATCCGTAAAGAACTCTTCGAAATCTTTTTCACCAGTTGTGTCGCTTTTGCTGAACAGGCATGGCCATTTGCCCTGATTTACAAGGGTTTTAGCCAAGGCTCTCGCCTCATCCTCACTTTGACAAAGATGTGGTTCGTAACCAAGGTTGTCAAGATATTTGACAGCAATATCGGCAAAAGAGATCAGATGTAGTGCTTCGGAGAGTTTAGGGAAAAAAATATCCCGGTTTTCGCCAAAGATGCAACTCATCAGGCACAGTTCTCCAGATTCTTTGGGTGTGACAAAATATCGTTTAATGTCATTGGGGGCCACTATTGGTTGGTGTTTCTGGATGCGTTGGTTGAACCCGTGCAGGAGCGATCCGTCTGAAAAGGCGACATTGGCAAACCTTGCCGTCGAAATTTCGATATCTTTACTACGACGCATCAAAAACATTTCCATGATCCGCTTACTTGCCCCCATCAGATTGGCAGGGTTGGCGGCTTTATCAGTTGAAACACAGAAGTATTTTTTCGTTCCCTTATTAATCGATTGGTGTAATGTCTTGTCGGTGTTAAAAATATTGCTCTCTATCATTTGCATCAGGGTGTAAGGGTCTTTCTCACTCCTAACATGTTTGAGAGCCGAAAGGTTAAGTACATAGTCATAATCACCGTCGGCATCGATAAATGCATCGTAAATATCGGATCCGATATTAAGGGCAAATGTTTTAAATTCCCCGTCGATATAACCAAAGGAGCTGCGAATATCACGTACCAGCTCAACTAAATTATTTTCACTGATATCGACAACATGAAGTTTTTTTGGATTACGTTTGAAAATCTCTTTGGTGACGGCTTGACCGATAGAACCGGCACCCCCGATGACGAGAAAAGATGATGATGAAACAATCCTTTTCATTGTTTCATCGTGTTTTCGAGTATCTTCAATGAAGAGTGGCTGGTCTCTCCCTATTAGGTGCAAAATTTCTTTCATAAGAGTGTAGTGCCGTACATTTGGTTATGTTTTTTGTTTCTTCTTAGAGGAACTCAAAAACGTATTAAGGTTAAGCGAGAGCCGATAAAACCATCTGCTCCGGTGACTAGAGTTTTTCCTTTTGTGACAGCATAGTTATTACTCTTTTCTTTTAGCCTTTGTTAGTCGGCCTTTCTCGATTTGTCAGCCAGAAATGGCGGATGTAAGCGCAGAAGATAGCGCTGAATCCGCCCATAACTCCGGCTAGAGCGACAATTTTCGTTTTGTTGGGTTTGACGGGCCTGATTGATGCCTGGGGGTACTCAATGGTTTCTACGAGGGAGATGATTTTAATTCTTGCGTTAAGTTCGTCTATTCTTTGCTGCAGGATAGCTATTTCGTTGGGGAACTCTTTATCGATGCGCCACTGCAGTTTGGTGATCTCTTTTGCGATATCTGATTTTCGTTTTGGCATCTCCGAAGTGATTCGGGCTTGTAAATCGGCAATGGAGAGACGGCATTTTTCCTGTGTTTTTATGTGGCCAGCCATTGTTGTGCGGTAAGAGATAACCTCTTTGCGAGCAGTTTCAATCTTTTGATCAATAGTGTTTAAGTAGGCAATATTTTGTTGGAGAGTACTGGCTAGAAGCAGAAGCTGGAGGCTGTCATCCGGCGGTGCCTGGAGGAGCTTGTCCCGCAAAGAAATAATCCTGGTGGTATTTGTATCGATTTCCTGGCGGCTTTTTTCGTAGCCAATCCGAGTTTCCATGGCAACCTTAATCCGTTCGTCCAGAAATTTGACTTCTTTTTTCGTCATATTTAAGTCTGCGTTAATTCGTTCTATCTCTCTTTCCAGGCGATCACCTTTTAGATCAACAAGTTTAAGCTCCTCTTTTTTCTGCTCAATATTTAATGCGATTGTTTGCTGTTTAAGGTTTTCATCTACAATCTTGCCATGAATTTCCTTAATCAATTTTTGCAATGAATTGCGTTGGTTTTGCAGACCTGAAGTCTGGGAGTCATTGTTGTTACGGTCATTTTGGTTGAGAAATTTGATGTAGCCGGATAAGATTTTTTTCCCCTTGGCGGGATCTGGATAAAAGATGGTAGCGGTTAGCTGATCTCCTTGGCGGGTAGCGGTTACACTTATTTCCGGGGCATAGTCCTTGAGCCCGGCTTGTTCTGTGTAGGTATCAAAAATTCCGCCGCTGAGAAGATTCTTCAAATCATTTGTTTTCATATACGGGATGGGGGTTCCCTCTTTGTTCCAGCGATAGGTGCCGGATTTGAGCTGGGTGTAAATCTTATATTGAGGCGTGGCTCGCAAAACCAGAATCACGGCGATAGCGATAACTGCACAAGTTATGGTTATAATCAAGATTTTTTGTCGCCACAGTGGTTGAATAAGATCCAAAAGATCAATCTCGCCTTCTGTGTGGCTGATTTCATGATTGTTCTCGGGGGGGGGCGGAGGTTGAGAATTATTGAAAGTCATTGTTTTGACAGACTCCGGATATAGTCGTTCGTAGTTTGTTGAATTAGGTCAGTGGTAGGCTATATTGTATTTCTTATTGCAATTATCCGTATAAAGACAAAGTCTTTTTTTGTCAAGTTGCAAGTCCCTGTTCTGCTATAATTACTTGACAAGAATCTCATAAACTCGTACAAAAGTAGGTTGGTTTCT
>JAOZKP010000354.1 GCA_029935295.1 bacterium
TCGATGTCCGTGTCAATATCGGTATCAATGTCAGTATCGATGTCGGTGTCTAAATCGGTATCCAGGTCGGCATCAGTATCCGAATCGGTATCCGCGGCCCCCTGGTCACCGGTAGCGGAGAACTCTTGCGAAACTTCATTTTCAATTTCGGGCAGCTGCTGACGGCCACGACTGCGAAAAACCATCTCGGTTTCGAGCAGGAGACTTTTCATGACATTGTCGGTGAAAAACTGGGGATCTGTTGGCGGATGCCCGTCAAAAACCTGCAAGCCGGACTCAGCCTGAAGCAGAAATGTCCGGCCAAACTTGTTTTCAACCTTGATCCCGCGTTCCCGACCCCGGAGACCACCGAGAAAAAGTACGGTCAGTGATCTCTCTTCGTATTTATTCTCTTCGACTTGACCGGCCAATCCGTTATGATTTATCGCCCAGGTCAGATAGCAGCCGCGAATACCAATGGTGGCCACCGGGGTTCTCACTTTGACCCGGCCAGGATTAAAACGGGAGATATTGCCGGTAATCATCCGGAAAACACCTTTCGCAGTAGTCGCCTCAAATTCACTATCTTTCTTCTTAGGGTCATAGAGATAGCGATCAAATGTTATAGAGCTGAGCGGCCCTAAGGTGAGAATCGTATGGTCATTAAAAATTACCTGCAGGCGGCAGCCGGATTCGGTGGTGACGGTATCATTGAGATGGATAGGAGAGCGGTTGGCAAGTGTGGTTACCGTACCGTCGGCGGCACTTGAATGAGCCTGTCCCCTAATTGCACTGACTTGAGCAATCTGCGCAGCGGCATAGAGGGTGGCAGGGGTCAGGCAGAGACTAAGTAACAACAGACACAGCAAACGCCGAAAAAAAATTGCGGGGATTGATATCAGCATAACTAAAACCTTTTCTCCAGTTTAAGCATAGTTCTTTTTCTTCTGAATGAGTAGGCATCAAGATTGGCATCTTTCGAAGTATAGTCAAAAGTCAGATGGGTTCGCAGGCGCCAGGGTAAAAGGAAGGTAATTTCAGCTTCGACTTTGTAGCGGTCCTCATCCCGGGTTTTGGGATAGTAAGGGTCGCGATCATCATAGCGCCGGGTGCGGTATTCAAGCACCAGGCTCTGCCGGAGCCAGTCATTGAAGCGGCTCAGAAATTTAACCTCGGTGCGCGGCCCCTTAAATGATTTAAAATCCTTCCGCGCCCATTTACGTTCGTAGCCGAGGCGCCACTGCAGCATATATCTGCCGTCGGCCCAGTGGCAGCGCGGCATTACCGCAAAATAGCCATAGGTACCGTCGCGGTGTTTATCCCAATTGTAATTCTGATACTGCAATGTCGCATAGAACCGGGTCAAAAACCAGTCAGTATGAAATAGATCCAGGCGCGGCATCATCCCGAATGTCCGGAAAAAGGGCTCATTGCCGTAATTCATATACTCAAAAGTTGCCGGGAGCATTAATCTGAAATTACTCTTTTCCGTATAGACCGGGCCGCTGGCCAGGGAGAACATATTGAGGTTGGAATCACTCTCATTATGATAAAAATAGTTGCTGGTTTCGAGGCTGTTCTTCCAGCTGAAACCACCCCGCTCACCAAGATCCCAATCGTGGGAAAATTTTAACCCGGCCGTCATCCCCCAGGCACCAACCTCCTGGGCATCTTTACTTAGCGGGCGGCTGCCGTCGACCGAATCGATAAAAGCATCATCCGGAGCTGTATTGATGTTGCTATCATAAAGAGAACCGAGATAAATTGAGCCCCGCCATTGATGGGGGCTCTGCTTCCGGTTGATTTGGGCGAGGTAACTCTGAGCTTTCAAAGTGTAAGGATTTTCAGTTTCACTGTCAGCCAGTTTATTAAGTTCCGTCGCGGCGAGACTGTAAGCACCAAGACGGTAAAAGGCTATGCCTAAATTGAGACGGGCTTTAAGATGATTTGGATCGATAATCAGGATACGCTCGTAGGCTGCCGCCGCCTGGTCGTAAAGTTTGAGCTTGGTCGCGGCCCGGGCGAGGAGGATATTGCCGTCAATAGATTCGGGATTATCCTGAATTGCCGACCATAACATATCGTAGGCTTCGCTGTATTGTTCCGCCGCAAGCAATTTTTCCGCTTGTGCAAAACCTTTAGAAGCGGCAACGGGAGAAACGGTGGGCAATGATAGCAATAAAGAAAAAAACAGTAGAGCCAAAATTTTACCGACTCCGAAAATATTCGTGCTTGAGAAAAAAGGTTTCAAATTTTATTCCCCTGTAATTTAGCTGTTTATCTAAACTGAACCCTGCTGGTACAAAAAAAGACAGCCGGATTGCTCTTTAATTTTAAAGATGCAACCCGGCTGTCTTTTAGAAGTTGGCGGCAAGACCCGTGGCTTTCCGGCTCCGTCTTTCGACGGGAGTGGCTTTTTCAATAAATGTGTCGAACTATGTTTTACAAAATGTAACTTCCTAACGAAAAGCCAGGTCAGGTTTTGGTTAATAGATAAACTTCAATCGTCCAATCAAATAATAGACATATATGTTTATGGCATTAAGTTTCCAACAACATCTCTACTAGGCATAAATCACAGTCGAAAGCAATACCTATTTTGAGATAAACACTCAGAAAATAACTTAGCGATTTAGTAAGAGAAGTAGATGAAAACTTTTGGAGAGTAACGAAGGGCAAATACTCAAAATATGCTGAGATTGATATCCGCACAGAAGGCCAGCTACCCGGCGCATGCAGATCTAGATAAAATTCAGAATCGGCCGGGTCGAGGCCAGAATCATAATGGTTACCACGAACATCGCTTCAGTGAATTCGACTCAATGGTTAAGGGGAGTCAACCATCGCATTCCAGTCGAAAAATGCCATAATGACGAGCCCTAAAACAATAGCCCAGAAACCGAAAACAGTTTCGACTTCGCATTTAGATTACTCCCCCATTCACTGAGAGAATCTGCCCGGTAATATAAGAAGCCTTGTCGGAGCAGAGGA
>JAOZKP010000355.1 GCA_029935295.1 bacterium
CTCGTCCACTTTTTGGTTCTTGAATAATCAGTTTGCGATCGTCAATATCATTTGGGTGCGGCTCTTTTAGGACGACCTGCACCAAGGGTCTAGGTCGCTGTAAGAAACTTGTCTATTTGACTATTCTCAGCCGCACTTGTCGTGGAAGTTGGGTATTTTTGACGACTGGGACTACGCCATCCTTGTAGAGGGATTTATGGTTTCGTTCGTATTCGCGTTGTTCGTGATATGTCCAGTATTCATCAAAATCATGACTGGATCGTAAAGCCCGCAAACGCAATACAGCTTCGGCACCAGATAAACTCCAGCGGGCGCCAGTTAGATCCATGCGATCTTTTACCAAATGTCGGCAGGCGCCTTCAATTACACCGGTTGCAATTGGAAGCCCTTTTGCCAAATAGTGATCATATCGAAGGTACGGTTTTTTGTTGAATAAATAACGGGCACATTTATCAACCGGCGCACGTTCTTTTGGAGAAAGCTTTCGCAGTGTGGCGCTACGCTTCATTGCTCCGGCGACAATGCCGGATTTGCCTTGCAGAATCTTAAGGAGGCGCTGTTGTACCCAAAGTTCCAATTCAAGGTTGCTTTCTGGGTAAAAGGCTCTGCCTGCAGCCCATAAATATTCGATAACGTGAATGATATCTACGATAATGGTTAAGCCCAGTGATTGTTTTTTGTTCAGACTTTCTAAAATGCTAAGTTGGTTTTTATTACCATCAACCAGGGCTACCCAGGTCTTTTCTTTTGCGGGATCTCGACTTTCGGCTTCCAGTATAGCATCTTCAATAACTTCTACAGGTTCTTTCTCAATACTGGCCCAGACACGCTTTTGTTTCACTTTAGGACGCTCAGGCTGACTAACTAACGTCCCTCTTTTTTCTGATATCAGATCTTCTGGAGTACGTTCAAAGATTTCGGTAGTATAGACTGTGGCTACCGTAGCCATACGTTTGGCGTTTCTTTTTTCTCCTTTTGAGGTTCGTTTCTTCATTTTTGGTGTACGAGCTTCGGCAGCCTTTCGGGTTTTTTCTTTTAGATCCTGGGTGCGCATTACTATGCCTTTACCATCGACACTGACCACCAATAGTGATCCGGTTGTTTGATTTTGGTCGACTGGGTAATGACGAGTCTGGTAAAAATTATCAAAATCCTGTGCCGCACGCAAAATCAGTTCTTCCGTTTGGCGTTTGCAAATTGAGGCTCCGGTAGTGTTTTTAACCAGTTCAATAGTTTCGTCGAACGAACTTTTTGCGGCCTCCATAGCCACCCGACGACGTAACTCAAGAGAGTAGAGCTCGCTGGGTAAATTGAGCTCTGCATCCATAGGGTGCAGGCTTTTCCGGCCGTTGATACCATATCCTGTACGCTCCACGGAAACTGTACCAAAGGTTGTTTCCAGATTTCGTGTCTGCAAACGTAAGTGCGAACGATCATTATTATCGCTATCTGTGACAGGGGTACTACATTCTCCGAGCCTTCGATTATCCAGGTGATCCTGTAGTATTGTGCGGATTAATTCCTGGCCTTTTTTTTCAAGAATCCGCTCAAGTTCGCTGTGAGTCATGCCGGCAGCCTCTTCTGCATCCATAAACTGAATAATATCTTCGAGATTGTAGCGTGAATTATCGTAAGATCGACAAGCTTGCTCCAAAGGGAGTTGTTCAGCTAATGCACTCATTGCTCAACCCTCCCTTGTCTAAGCCTGGTTGCGGCATTTTTGACCAAAGGATAGATTAAAACAGTTTTTACCTGAGATCCATGACGCTGGTGCGATTGATCCATCCTGCCGCGACCGCTGGTTTCACCAAGATCAAGCCAATTTGCGGCACGATAACAACCGCCATGATAACGTTGCTGATCAACCAGGGTTTCCGTCAGCCACGGTTCAAGGCCATATTGTAATTGCCAGTCTAAACGTAGTCTTTTAAGGACAAGTGAGAGCAGCATGCTGGAAAGATTACGGATTTTCGGCAACACCAAAAACCTGCTATTGTTGACCACGTGTTGCAGATTTTGGCTTCGAGTCGCATCATTCCAACCAATCCAGCGATCTCTAACCTTCATTCGCCAAGCCGGACTCGAAAACTGTATGCACCCAACAACCTGTCGATATGGCTTGTTTATATATGCCAAATATTGCAGGCGCGCACCATACGGCATAGAATATCCCAGATAATGATATTCTTGAATAAGGCCTTGGAACAACTCTTTTTGGTCGGCGCTCTTTACTAATTCAACATCTACTGGAGCGAAATCATCAACACTACCAGATAGTTTTGACCACGGTTGTTCACCGTTTAAAGGCTTTGCCGGTTTGGTGTTTTTACCTTTTATGGAGTTCTTTTTGTCGGGGAGGCTGATAAGACCATCAGCCTCCAGATTTTCTAAAAAGCCCCGACATTCATGTTTTTTGAGTTTGCCTGATGGTCGTTTCCAGTCCAGTAGCTCGCAAACTGTACCAGCAAGCTCAGTTCTGGTAAGATTAGAAAAATCTTTAACAATTTCTTGTATCAGTGACAATTCTACCTGGGTAAACTCTCGACCGCAAGATTGAAGATTACTTTTTATTGCATTCATGATATTTCCTCCCATCTTTCTATGATTATCCAATATAGAAAAATGGACGGAATGTCCAGCAAAAAATTCTGTTGTCAAAAAAATATTTTAGCTTGGATGATTTTCACCTCAAATGCACTAAAATACCGACATATAATCTATCACAGGGTATAAGTCGTAAAAAAGCACGATTTTCGGTTGAAAGAAATCGGTTAAAGCCTTGATTTATAAGGATTCTATCTTCGTCCTAAAAGAGCCGCACCCAAATAATTTGGCGGTATTCGTACATCTCGAACCTCCTGTTACCCATTGGTGCTTCTCCTTGAATATTCTTGATTGAAAATTCAAGGAGGATACACGATGTTGGAAGAGATCCGAAACCTCTAAATTTTAGAAAGTGGCTCCTTT
>JAOZKP010000356.1 GCA_029935295.1 bacterium
TAATTAATCACTGTTTTTGGGTTTTAATTTTAACTCGGGTTGTCGGGTCGAAGGAGTAGATATTCATATAATACTCCATCAGCATTCTATAAGTATTGAAGAATGAGGCGTTGAAGCTAATTGCCTGGCGCATGATTTCAACCCAGGTCGGACGATTATGGTAATAGGTTGGGATGATATCTTTTTCCAGTTTTTCGTAAAGATCGTTGGCATCAAGCTGGTTGCTGGCTTCATCAACCAGGGGCCCGGTCGGTAGCGGGCCGATGGCCCAGCCGGTTTTATTCTCAATCCAGCCTTCGATCCACCAGCCGTCAAGGATACTGAAATTTGGCACGCCGTTATGGGCCGCTTTCATGCCGCTGGTGCCCGATGCTTCCAGAGGCCGGGTCGGCGTGTTGAGCCAGAGATCAACCCCACCGGTAATCAGTTTGCCGAGTTCCATATCATAATTTTCGAGGTATACGATTTTAATAAGATCGCTGAGTTTCTCCCGGGTGCTGAATATATCACGAATCAGTTTTTTTCCGGGTTCGTCATGTGGGTGGGCCTTGCCCGCAAGAACCAGCTGCAGCGGGCCGTAGTGTTCAGTTATGTGCCGCAGTCTTTTAGGGTCGGAGAAGAGCAGGGTGGCACGTTTATACGGAGTCGCCCGGCGGGCAAACCCGATTGTTAAAATCTTCGGATCAAGTTTGACTGAAGTCTTTTTGTTGATATAGTCGAAAAGTCGCTGTTTGGCACTTTGATGGGCGCTGAAAATCTCTTCATCGGGAATCATCATGGCATTGCGCAGAAGAAAGTTATCGCGGCGCCAGCCCGGCAGATAGCGGTCAAAGAGTTCCTGAAATTCAGCATTCGTCCAACTTGCTGAATGGACGCCGTTGGTGACCGCTTTGATATCGTAGCCGGGAAACATCAAGGCGCTGACATCACGATGGCATTTGGAGACGGCGTTGGTGTGGCGACTTAAGTTTAATGCCAGGGTGGTCAGGTTGAGATCATTGGGTCCGGCAAATCTCTTGAGAACATCAATCGGAATGTATGCTCCGAGGAGCTCTTCCACCAGATGGTAATCAAAACGGTCGTGGCCGGCGGGAACCGGGGTGTGGGTCGTGAAAACACACTGTTTCCGCACGCGCTCATAGTTCCAAACCTGATTTGGATCCCAGGTCTCTTCAATATTGCGGCGATAACGTTTGAGAAGTTCCAGGGTTAAAAGTGCAGCATGGCCTTCGTTGAGATGAAAGTTCACGATGTTGCGAATTTCCAGGGCACTTAAGAGGCGCAGGCCGCCAATTCCTAAGATGATCTCCTGGCTGAGACGGTTACGCTGGTCGCCGCCGTACAACTGGGCCGTTAACTTACGCTCTTCAGGCCCGTTTTCCGGCAGGTCACTGTCTAAGAAAAAGACCGGCACTTGGCCGCCGTCACAGCCTTCAACTACATAAAGCCAGGGGCGCAGGGCCACCTGCTTGGTGCCGATTTCGACAGTTACGGTGATCTGGTCAAGTTCAATCAGAAGATCGGTGGGATTCCATTTAACCGGTTGTTCAACCTGCTGGCCGTTATCTTCCAGGTGCTGCTGGAAGTAGCCCTCCCGGTAGAGCAGGGTGACCGCAACATAAGCGAGCTCATGGTCGGCGGCGGCTTTGATGGTGTCGCCTGCGAGTACACCCAAACCGCCGCTGTAGGTTGGCAGATCAACCCTTAAACCAATTTCCATGGAAAAATAGGCGATTTGCGGAGCTAGATTTTTTATCTCTGTGTAGATATCATTATTGTCCATAAATTTTTTAGCCTTATGGTTAGATTTTTTGCTTTACTTCTAGTGTGAAAAAGCACTATTAGGCGCATGGTCGATATTTATTACAAAATTTATCTTTTTTAATAGCTATGAGCTGTAAATGTAAAGGAAAATTTATTTATGGAAATTCCATCATTAAAGATTGGGGATATGCTGGTCCGGTATCCGATAATTCAGGGCGGAATGGCGGTCAGTGTCTCAACTGCTGAATTGGCAACTGCGGTTGCCGATGAGGGCGGTATTGGCGTGATTGGTGCCACCGGTATGAATATGGATAACCTGCGTTCGCAGATGCGTGAAGCCCGGGCGGCAACTAAAGGACTTCTCGGGTTGAATGTTATGGTCGCAGCCCGTGAATTTAAAGAGTCGGTTCTGGTTGCATTAAAGGAGAAGGTTGATGTTGTAATTGCCGGCGCCGGATTCTCACGGGATATTTTTACGATCTGTAAAGAGTGGAAAACTCCGGTGATCACAATGGTAGCCTCAGCCAAAGTCGCGCGTTTGTCAGAGCGGCTGGGGGCTTCTGCGGTGATTGTTGAAGGTTGTGATGCTGGCGGGCATTTGGGGACTGAGGAACATACCACAGATCTGCTGCCGGCTATCTGTGAGGCGGTGTCAATTCCGGTGATTGCGGCGGGCGGTTTTGCCGACGGCAGTGACATCGGTCGTATGCTTGAGCTCGGTGCCGCCGGGGTGCAGATGGGTACCCGTTTTCTGTTAAGTGATGAATGTACTGTTCATAAAAATTTCAAGGATCTGCTGATTAATGCCAAAGCCTCTGACTTGGTACGGATTATGTCACCGGTGGGCCTGCCGGCCAATGCTATCCGTACCCCATTAGTTGCAAAGTATCTTGCACAAGACAGTTCAATAAAACCAACCAGTTGTGACGCTTGTCTGAAAAAATGCGGCAAGCAGTTCTGTATTCTCGAAGCTTTAACTGCGGCTCGGAATGGTGATTATGAGCACGGCCTCTTTTTTACGGGTAAGCGTTTTGCTGATATTACTTCGGTGGAACCGGTGAAAAAGATTTTTGTTGATCTGCTGGCGGATGCCCAGGCCTATCTTAACCGGACTCTTGAAAAGAGTGCCCCGGTTGGCAGCTGATTTCAGTAGTTAGTGCGCGACCGAAAACCGCCAATTTCC
>JAOZKP010000357.1 GCA_029935295.1 bacterium
CGTAATCCAGCTTTCCATTCGCAAGCGTTCGCTCCGCTTTCAGGCCGCTCATAAACCCTCGCAGGGTCTCTGCGCCTGTAACGGGTGTCCACTCGCTGGCACTCACCTGAAGTGCCAGTAAAATAGAAATGAAACTGATCAATAATATTGTGTTTGCTTTTTTCACAGCTTGTTTCCCTTCTGTTTCTAGGCACCTATTTCCAAACTTGCTTATAGACACGCATCATGTTGCCGCCATATATTTTTGCAATATCTTCATTGCTGTAGCCGCGTTTCCAGAGCTCATCCGTAACGGCGGGAAGAATTTTTGCCATCTCGCCACACCCGTTGGCGCCCTTCTCGAAGGCCGACATCATATAGCCTTCATCGTCGTACGATTCGGGATTCTCTTTGGCAAACTCAACCACGAGGCTCAGAATAAACATATCATCCGAGGCAAGGGCCACATGGTCAACGCCAATGAGTTTCGCCAGATAGTCGAGCATGTCTGCGGCCTGCACGGGCGTAATGTCGTCGGGCCAGATTCCGTCCATCATCCATTCGGTAAAGGTCGGAGCCACTAATCCTCCGGTCTTAGCGGCCTTGATGGCCTGTTCGTCCGAGATGTTCCGGTAGCAGCCGCGCTTGGTTGCATTGGGTTCATTTTTATACAAACCCGCCGGACATGAGTGAGTATAGACTACGGGGACGCCCGGATGTTTTTCATTCATGTAGTCAATAATGCCATCTGTCGTTTTTAAGCCGATGTGACTCAGATCAACGACAACACCCTGCTTGACCATTTCATCTAAAACCTGTTTCCCCCACGGGGTGAGACCCCGATCCCGTCCCCAATAGGCTTCGATGCCGCCATCACCGGCACGGTATGTGCCGTTATAAACCAACATCATGCTGGAAAGCCCCATGGCTCTGGCAATGGCAATTTTTGAAAGATCGCCATCGATCATTGAGCTGGTCTGGTTATTCCAGATGATCGCATATTTATTCTCACGATGGGCGCGTTCGATGTCCTCCACATCATGGACAAAGATGAAATTGTCTGACTTTTGCAACATAGCAGTCCGCCAGATATTATATTCTTTGAGAAACTGATCCCAGGTGTAGTAAGTGGGGGCCAGAGTGATCGATGTCGCCGTGATTCCTGCGTCCACCGCCCGCTCCATATACTTGTGCATTTGAGCCGGATCGTCCCAGCCCACGCCAAAAGGCGGCGCATAAAATTCAACGATGATGTTGTCCTTAACGAATTGTTTGGCCTTATCTGTTGCCGGCCAGGTTTTGCCTTCCTCGCTGGCGTGGCAAAGACCGACCATCATTACAATAATTACTAATGCCGTTGTGAGTAGTCTTTTCATCTTCCAGTCTCCTTTTTGGTTCAAATAGTGTAGCTTTACAGGGCTATACGTACTCTAATCCCAAATACCCATAAGCTGTCTTCCTCTTCATTTAATGCCGGGTCTTTGATGTATTGAATAGACGGGGTTACGGCCAGCTCTTTTGTCAGCTGGTAGCGCCAGTATAACTCGGTGGTGTATTGATCATCAGCTCCCGCAAATGAGGTCTGATTTGGTTTACCCCAGTTGAACCCAACTCCGATAACACCCCGCATGGGGACAGGCTGGTAGCCAATCCCTGCGGTCAGGGATTTTTCGAGCAGGCTGCCGCTGTCCTCTGTATATCCTCCACGAACAAAGGGAAGCCATTTATCAGCTATCCATTGCTGCCAGGATGCATTGACACCCCAGCCATCGGGGGTACCATTGACCCGCTCATCCACATGCCAGAAGGTGAGGTGCAGATTATCGAAATAAAGCCTGTCCTGGCCCGGCGTGAAACCAATTTCAATCCACTTAAAAAAGTCACTGTCACTGGCCACCGAGTCAAAACCATCGAAGGGTTGGGTGGGATCGGAGTTGGCATCTGCGATTCCCACCTGGACATACAGATTGTTGCCAATCATTCCACCGACAGCCAGGCCCAGGGCGGCGTTATTGGGAAGATCCATTGCTGCAGAGCCGGTGGAAAAAACAAAGTTGTTAAAGCCGGTCCAGGGGCTGGCCAGCAGATAGACATCTATAAAATCGGTGGGATCAAGGAAACCCGCCACCGCAGCCCACTTGCCGTCTCCGAAATACTGCTTCCAGTAGAGATTAGTCAGCTCTGTCTTATTATCACTGAACGTCGGGGTAAGCAGCCCAACATAACCGCTTTCAAATCCCAGAGCACTGGGAGGGACATCGGAGTAGGCGTGACGATTTTCAATCTTCCAGTTCAGGCTGCCCTTGTTTGCTTCGCCCCGATTCACCAGATCCCAGTAACCGAAAAAACGCAGATCACCACTACTTGCCTGGTCTGCTCCTGGACTGTTGTTGAGTCCCAGAAAAACGGCTGTGTAATCGAAGCTCCAGTGAAAACCGGTTCTTTCAGCCACCCCATTTTTCCAATCATGTATGGGAGCCAGTAAACGTGATTTATAGAGCGGATTAGCCTCACGATCCAGTATGATCTGGTTCTCCACCTCGTCTGTGGAGAGTCGAGGCCTGACAGTACTTTTGGCGCTTGCTTCAGTGGCCAGAATTGTTATGGTAAGAGCAAAAAATGCCACTGACAGGTATTTGAGTATTTTTAATTTCATTTCTTTTGGGTCCTGAATAATTTGTTTTCATAGAAAAAAGTATCCCAACTGGAAAAGTGTCCCAAAAAAAATAAAAAAACAGATCGCCAGCAAAGTTCTGCTTAGCGGACTGAATACAACTTCCAGAGCAAAAAACAACAAAATCAGGTCATTTTATGGCTGCATAATTCTTAATCAATTTGAAATTTAACTACGTTGCAACACCCTTATAATAAACTTTTACAATCTCCAGCAGAGCTCCATTTTTTATCATATCCCTTCTAACCTCACTGTCCATCATTTACTTCTTTTGTCACCAGGATATCACC
>JAOZKP010000358.1 GCA_029935295.1 bacterium
TTTCATGATCGCCTCTTTATGCTCTTTCCGGGCCGGAGCCGAAGAACAGAGCAACTTCACAATTGAAGAGAGATCAAAGGAGTCCAAAGTCTCCTGATCGAGGCTGAAAATAAGATTATAGTGGGTCGGAATCAGCGAAAGGAAAGTAATTTTCTCCTGCTCAATAATCTGTAGAATCTTCTCCGGCCGAAAAGCCCGGGCCGGCTGAATATAGTTGCCACCGCCAAAGTAGGTCGCGGCAAAGGAGAAGAAGGTGGTGTTGACATGACAGAGCGGCATACAAGTCAAGATCATATCCCGATAACTGAAATAGAAATCGGCACCATTAATAAGATAGAAAGCGATATAGGATTCGTGTGAACGCACCACCCCTTTCGGCCGGCCGGTAGTGCCGGAGGTATAGAGCAGAATCCAGGGGTCGGCCGGAGCCACAGTCACATCAGGTTCACTCTCAGCCGCACCCGCCAGCAGAGCTTCATACTCATGAAAACCGTCACACGACTCACCAACAACCACGAAATCGCTGACGCTGGTAAGTTTGGTCTTGATGCCTTCAACCATCGGCACAAACTCATCGTCAACCATCATCACCTTGGCATCGGCGTTGTTGACAATATACTCAACCTCGGGGCCGACCAGACGGAAATTAATCGGGTTGATAACCGCACCAAGTTTGGCACAGGCGAGATAGAGCTCACAAATCTCAATCGAGTTCTCCATAAAACAGGAGACTTTATCACCCTTAACCACGCCGAGCCCGGCCAGCGCATTCGCCAAACGATTGACCCTGACATTAGTCTGCGGATAGGTAAAATGCCGGGACACATCACAAAATGCTATCTGTTTCGGAAATTTTACTGCGTTGACCCGTAAAATCTCCCCTAAATTAAGCCATAGTGCCATTTCAATTCCTTTATGATTTTAATTTAATCCGGACATCAACCAGACCCGGCTCCTGACCTTCCGGATAGGAGAAGATCGGATTCAAATCCATTTCATCAATCTCGTCATGGTTACGCAGCAACATCGAGATCCGGCTTAATACTTCTTTCAATTTCTCAATATCACCACCGGCCCGGCCACGTACTCCTTCAAGAATGGCAAAGCCTTTAATCCCTCTGATCATCTCATCGATATCATCTGCGGAAAGCGGATTGAGACGGAAGACAACATCTTTCATCACCTCGACAAAGATGCCGCCGAGACCGAACGCAACCACGTGACCCAAACCTTCAGTCTCACGATTGGCACCAACCATTACTTCAATTCCGGGATTGAGAAATTTCTGGATGAAACAGGCCGCGCCCGGGAAATTTTTTGCCATATTTTCACAGGCATCCGTCAACGCAGCATCATCTTTCACATTCAACACTACACCGCCGGCATCGGACTTATGAACAACATCCTCAGATTCAACTTTAATCGTAACCGGATAACCGATCTCGGCCGCGGCCGCCAGAGCCCCAGCACAATCATTAATTTCACCATAAGCCGGAACCGGCAGACCATAAGCGGCGAGCATACTGAAAGCATCAGCCTGGGCCATAAAAGAGCGCCCGGAAGCTTTAGTTTTCTCAATCAACTGGTTCGCGGCGGCTGTATCAATATCATTAAATGAAACCGGCGAACTCTCCTGACGCCGCTGCAGAGCTCCGTAACGAGCGATTGCGGCGGCCACCTTACCGGCCATCTCCGGCATATCAAAAGTCGGGATGCCGCCCTCATTGAAAATTTGCAGGGTCTTTTTCCAACCCTCTTTTTCGGTCATAACGCAGGCAACCATTGGCTTGGCTGCACCTTTGGCAACTTCAGTCAAACCCCGAGCTACGCCTTCGGTATCGACAAAGAATGGAGTGATAAAATTAACAAAAACAATATCGACTCCGGGGTCACTCATCAAAGTCTCAGCCGCAAGTTTATAGTGTTCCGGGGTGGCAGTCGCCAGAACATCAACCGGATTGGCAAGTGACGCTTCCGGATAGAGACTGCCCTGAAGCGTATCCCGGCTGGCTTCGCTGATCTCAGAAAGGTCGCAACCACGCTCTGTAAGTTCATCGGTAACAATAATTCCGGGGCCACCGGTATTGGTGATAATCCCGACCCGATTGCCTTCAGCCACCGGCAACTGGGCTAAAGCCCGAGCCGCCTGACAAAGCTCTTCTTCGTCGGTAAACGTTAAAATACCACATTTTTCCAGCAGCAGATTGGTAGTCGTATCAACTGCCATCATCCCACCGGTATGCGAGGAAACCGCTTTAGCGCCGAGTTTAGTACGGCCGGTCTTCATCGCCAAAATTGGCTTCCGTTTAGTGATCTCACGCGCAACCTCGGCAAATCCGGCCGGATTCTGCAAAGTTTCGATATGGAGCATAATCACTTTAGTTCCCGGATCGTTGCCCCAATACTCTAAAATTTCGGTCGCATTGATATCCGCCTGGTTCCCATAAGATGCATACATCCGAAAACCAAGATCCAGCTCATACAGACGGTTATTGATTACTTCGCCGACCCCGCCGGATTGAGCCATAACCGAGATGGATCCCTCAACCATACTCGTAAAAGTAAAATTACAGTAAGCCCGCACTTCGGGATCTGAGTTCATAACCCCCTGACAGTTGGGGCCGAATACCCGAACGCCATATTTTTTGGCAACCGCGAGCATCTCCTCCTGAAGCTTAACCCCTTCTTCGCCAATCTCGCCGAAACCAGCGGTATTGACAATAACTACCTTGATTCCCATCTTCCCACACTTCTCGATTTCACCCGCAACCCGAGTGTTTTTGACAATGATGTGGGCAAGATCCACCTGCAATGGCACATCCATTATATCTTTGTAGGCGATAAAATTCTTGATATAAGGCGCCTTGGGATTGATCGGAAAGATCGGCCCCTTAAAACCGCTGTCAACCAGATTCTCAACAATCCGATAGCCAATCG
>JAOZKP010000104.1 GCA_029935295.1 bacterium
CACCCATGCGAGATCTGATTCCATCATCTGCTATAATTGACGATCTGCTGGCAGAAAACTGGGAGCTGCGCTGGCAGGTTCTTAAAAGTCTACAGCAAACACAACTGATCCTGCAGGACTATGCCCATTCATCTCGAGAGTATAAAAAGGCTCAGGCATTATGCCGCGAAATGGCTGGTCGTCTCAATGGTGCCAGCGATGTTAATCTGCATCTGGTTCTAGCCGCCGCCTGGTTTTTAGGAGGAAGTCATTTTCTGCTCGTCGCTCTGGATACAGTCGTAGCTGACGACCCCGAAACTCACAATGATGAAATCATCAAACTTAAAAAGCTGCTCTCGAGAAACTTTTCTGAAACATCTTTTTTTGACTATTTCCAATCTCTGCTCAACCGTGATCAAGCTGTTGACGCCGAGATGGCGACTGCAATCAGAATTTTCCCACCTGAGCTTACCCTGCAACTGATCTTGAACCTCCATAAACCCGAGATTCAGATCAACGCTTTAACCCTGTTAAAAAAACAGTACCCAAAAACTTTTTTCAACGACCTGCTCCTCAAGGATGGCTGCACCCAGATCAAAGAGAAACCGGAACTTCTGGAATTCATCGGGCCCCCACTGGAAGCCGACCCCAAATCCGAAATTGACAACTTTGTCGCGAATCTGCTGACGACAAATTCTCCGGCAATCGAGATTGCGATTCAGGCCGCCGGCCGCCTGCAGCTTCAAGGCTGCAAACCCCACTTAAAACTACTTATCAATGAGATACCGGCTGCAGCTAGTGCTCTGGCCCGTCTGCAAGATCCCGCCGGCTGTCAAAAACTGATTGAATCCGGAAAATCCTGGCGCCGGAAAAAACGGGAGACGGCCCTGCTGGGTATGGCATGGTGTAAAACAACCGATGCGATAGAACTCTTGCAGAAAAGGGCTCTTCATGGCAAACTTGAAGAACGCCAGCTGGCCCTTAAAGCCCTGAGCAACATGCGTACCCCTGAAGCCCTGCAGACCCTGCACAATCTCCTGATCAAAACCAACAAAGAGAAGGAGCTCAAACTTGTGCTGCAGGCACTGGCCGGACCGGCGTGGTCGGGAGAAAATCGCATAACCGCTGATCTTTTAAGTCAATGGTCAGACCAGATTGAACTCTACCCGCAGATACTGCAAGCCCTGGCGGCCCTTAATTACAGTGACAAGTGGACCAAAATCCTGCAACAGACTAAAAGCCCGGTCCTGCAGCCACATTATCGTGAAATTGCTCTTTTTATGTGCCGTCATGCAAACCATTACGACATTCGCCGCCAGTTGCTGACTCTTATTAACGACATCGACTGGAGTTTCTCATATCGGCTCTTAAATCTACTGGCCCCGCAATTTAAAAGTTCTGATATAAATATTCTTCTAACTCTGCTTAAAGAGCGGGATGAAAAACGGGAACTGACTATTAAGGAGCGTCTGACCAAAGGCCAGGATCTTGAAAAAGTTTTTGCTGCCCTGGCCGAATTCTTTCAGCAACACCCCGAAATTGCCGATCTTACGATCAGAAAGATAGTCACCCTTGCCATCACCGGTACCGCCCCGACCCAGGCCCGGCTCTTTGACTCCCTCATGCAGCAGCCCTCAGAACTGGTAGAACTTATACTAAACCAGAGTGAATCACAAAAAAGTTCTGACCCACGCGATTTCCATCTCCTGCTGACCCTGCATCTCCTCGCTGAAATCGAGGTTGACGGCAGTGATTGTTTTGCGATAGTAGTACATCGTACACGGCGCTACAGCGGTTTTTACCGGGAAACGATTATTGCCATAATTGAACGCCTGCTGGAAACTGACGGCGAACTTGACAACACCGACAGTTTAGCTCCGTTAAACCAGATTATTGATACCATCCGCGGCCAACCCTATTTTTCTGAGCTACGGGAGCGGATACTAAACCGAATCAACCGAATCACCCGTAACAGTTGTGAACTTCTAGTCTTTAACGAAGCTTCACATACCCGTGAATTAAGGATTTTAAAAGTCAAAAAACTCTAGATATCCTAAGTAACAAGTACAAAATAGTCAAAATCCATGGCCAAAACTGTCTCTATATTTTTTAACAACGTCAACCTGCAGATTTACAGTCAGGATGAGACGACCGGAAAAATCGAATCTGTCCATTTAGGTGATATCTCGACAACCATCAACGTCAAAACCCCCAAGGGACGCGAAGAGATTCACCTGGTTCCTGCGATGGTCTGCTATGATGACCGAATCTACTACGGCCAGGAGGTCTTTACTCACAAGAAATTCAGTTCCCCGGCAACTTTCAAATATATGAAACAGTATATCAGTAAAGAGCAGTACCTGCCGCGGATCATCGATGACCAGGAGATCAGTACCTTCCAGGCGGCAGCAGACCTGTTGATAAACATTATCGACCGCATCCACGATCTCTACGGCAAAGATCAGGTGGCGATGATTGTCTTCATTGTTGAACCGTTGAATTTTCAGATTTTCGCTTCAACTATCGAAGAATTCTGCCTCCGGATCGGCCTGGTAAACTACAAGATAGTTGATGAAGCCGTCAGCGCCCTTTTAGCCTACGATCTCGCCAGCCAGATCAACCAGCACCTGGTCCTTCTCGTCTTCGGCTACACAACTATCGCATTCTACCTTCTCAAAATTGTCGAAAGTAACAGCGAACCCCGCCTTCAGAGTGTCGTTATCTGCAGTATGCATAAGAATTATGGTGGAGCAGACATTGATAAAGTAATTCATGATTGCTTCTTAGACAAACTTCCTATAAACATGAAAAAAGCTCGTGAAATCAGGGCAAAACTTAATGTTACTCCTAACTACAACGAAACTGTTGCGGGCGTAAAACTCTCTTTAACCCGTAGCGATCTCTATGAGATACTCGACCAGAAAGGTTACGGCGAAGAACTGCGGGTACTCTTGCGGGATCTCTTCGATCTCGCTTCAGGTTTCGGGGTTACGTACGAAAATGTCGAGTATGTATTAGGGTGTGGTTTAAGCCTGCCGACCCCCTACTATCATGATATTATGAAGGATTTTTTCGGACCTAAACTTTTGAGTCACAAAACCCATAACGCTATCCCGATTGGAGCCCTGAAATATCTGAAAAAAGGCGGCCGCCAGGCCACCATCAAGGCCAATTATGCACTTCGCAGCCGTACCGCTAAAGGTGATGGCTACCGTTACGACATTATCGTCCCCAAAGGAACTCCTTACCCGACCCAGAACGGGGTCACCAGTATTGTTGCCAACGGTTTTTTTGCGGGCCAACTGGAGGTCGAACTTGATATTTTCCGCATGGACCGGCCCGAAAGCAGCAGCGACCGGGAGATCGTCATTGACGACGCCGGCCGCATCCAGATGGAGGAGAACCTTGCTGATGAGCAGCAGTCATTCATTAATGAAGCCAAACCGGAAATCATCCCGCTCGACCCTCCGGCATTAGATAACGAACAGCGCCTGGAGATCACCTTTGATATCAGTTTGAACCGTGACCTGCTGATTACCGTTAAAGATTTACGCCGGAATCAGATCATCTGGAAACGCCGAAAATCGGTCCGCATAGAATGAGCAAAAAAACTGAAACAATAACCCCTGAAAAGAAACCGCAGGTTTACATCAAAATCTGTGAAGATGGTGAAATCTGTGCCTGGGGCCTGGATCAAGAGCATGAAGAACAGCTCTTAAACCTGACCGGCAATCATGATTTAGCCGATCAATGCAAAGCTATGTCTTTCAACCTGTGTGGATAATTTATCAAGGAAGGTAGAAGATGAATTTTCTCGACCGTTTAAACACGACAATTCGCAGCAATCAGTCACTTATAAATGTAATCACCTTCGAGGAAAATCGTTTCCTCACAATGCTGAGCGAATCGACTCTTTTTAAGGATAAAAATATTATCACCTGGGATTTAGGCGACGGTTTCTTTCCCCTTAAAGGGGATTTCGGCGGCATTAAAAACCGGGACCGCACCGACCCCATCATCTGCCTGCAGGAAATCAAAAAATTCAAGGGCAATGTCATCTTTGTCCTCCGTGATTTTCATCTCCACTTTCGCGAAAGCATTATCCTGCGCTCCCTGAGAAACCTTAACCATGATCTTCAATTTACAAAAAAAACCATTATCCTGACTACCCCCAGTGCCACTCTGCCGCTGGAACTACGCGAAGACATCAGCCAGCTTGAACTTGAACTCCCCGCCTACGCCGAGATCGAGAAAGAGCTCGACAGCATTGTTGTCAGTGCCGCCCAGGGCAAACCGCCGACGCCGCAGCTGAAAGAGAAGATCATCGAATCGACTCTGGGTCTCTCAATGGTCAACATCAAGAATCTTTTTTCAAAAATCATCATCACCCACGGCTCGATTGATGAACGAGCGATTGAAATTATTCTTCTTGAAAAACGGGGCATCATCAAAAAAGGTGAAATTCTTGAATTTTTTCCTGTCCATGAGAGTCTTAACGATATCGGCGGGCTCGAAAATCTTAAAGCCTGGCTCCGGAAAAGAAGCCAGGTCTTCACCCGTAAGGCCAAAGATTACGGCTTGCCGGCCCCGAAAGGCATCCTGATTATCGGCATTCAGGGCACCGGCAAAAGTCTCGCCGCCAAAGCCACCGCCGGGCTCTGGAAACTGCCACTCCTGCGAATGGATTTAGGCAAAGTCTTCGGCAGCCTGCTTGGCGAATCGGAGCAGAATCTACGCCAGGCAATTAATTTAGCCGAAACCATTTCCCCTTGTATCCTCTGGATCGATGAGCTTGAAAAGGCCTTTGCCGGAAGTTCGGGTTCGGCTGGTGACGGCGGCACTTCCGCCCGAATCCTGGGTACTTTCTTGACCTGGATGCAGGAGAAAACCAAGCCGGTTTTTATTATCGCCACCGGCAACGATGTCGCCCAGCTTCCGCCGGAACTGATGCGTAAAGGCCGTTTTGATGAAATCTTCTTTGTTGATCTGCCCTCAAATTCGGAACGGCAGGCAATTTTCAAGGTCCTGCTTGAGAAAGTCCGGCCGGTTATTCGTCAGTTTGACCTGGTAAAACTCGCTGATGCCACCACCGATTACAGCGGTGCTGAAATTGAGCAAATTATTTACGATGCCATGTTCAACGCCTTTGACGATAACCAACGCGAGTTCACTGAGGCTGATATCTTGGCCAGTGTCAATGAGATCATTCCGATTTCACGTTTAATGAGTGAAAAAATTGACGGTCTGAAAGCTTGGGCCGCCCAAAGAACCCGTAAAGCCAATAGTGAGTCCTGATTAATCACTATCTAACGCAGGCTGCACACCTGCAGCCTGTAACTTTATCAGGTTTCTTAATGATAACTTTTTTGTACGGAGAACCATCATGTCACATTTCACCAAGATTAAGAGTAAAATAGCCGACAAGATATTTTTAAAAAAAGCGATCAGCGATATGGAACTTGAATACCAGGAAGGAAAACTAAAAGCCAAAGGTTGGCTTTGGAAAAAGGAGAAAGCCGACATTATAATCCCCACCAAAAGCGGCTGTGATATCGGATTTCGCTTCAACGGAGAGACTTTTGATGTAGTTGCCGACTGGGACTCCATCAATGATGTCGACCAAAAAACCTTCATGGACACATTAAACCAGCGCTATGCCTACAATGTAGTTAAAGATACTTTGGTCCAACAGGGCTTTCTCCTGACCGAAGAACAGAACGAGGCCGGCAGTATTAATATGACCCTGAGCCGCGAAGCCTAAACCGCAAAAATATATACTTTGGATAACCAGACCTGGAGAAATTAAAATCATGGAAAAAATCAATATTACAATCGGCACGGACGGCTCAGTTGAGTTGGACCTGGCGGGGTTTACCGGTGGCAAATGTAAAGATGCAACAAAAATCATTGAGCAGCTTTTGGGCAATGACATTACAGAACGCACATTAACCAGTGAATTCTATGTAAGCGAAGAAATCAAGCAGGAAGAGACATTATCCAGATCCTGATTAAAATAGTTGGTTTATATATAACCCTGTAAAAACAGCTATTATTACAAAATTGTTTTATAAAAATTTAAATAAAAATTTGACAAATCAAAGATATTCGATTATCTAGATGATTAGACAGTATCAATCAGACGATATGGGCCGCTTAAGCAAGTGCTAAAATTCACATAACTGATGGAGAGAGCATTATGAGTCCCAGCCAAACTCGAACTTACAGTCGCAATTACCACCAACCTGCTACCGATGCTACGGACTTTCTCGAAATCATCCAGAATATTCCTGTCTTAACTAAAATCGGTGCTCTTTGCCTGGTAATGGGAAAATTTTTTGGTATTATGGCAATCCCGGCGGCTTTCATTCCGGCACTCAACATCCTTGTCATACCTTTCGTCGTTGCCTGGGGTGGCTTTGTCTTTATCGCCATCGCCCTCTGTTCGGTTGACCATTTCTACCACAAAAAACTTGCAACCAGTGATGACAAACTCGTAACCATAACCGAGGTTCCGGAAACTGCACCGCAACTGCTCGATCAACTGCGGCAGAGATTCGCAAAACCGGAAGAAGATGAGTCGGCAGTAATCATCCCGCTGGCAGTTGGCCGCAACTAAGCACAAAAACGCATCCCTCAAACATTCCCTTCAAAAAGGCACCCACAATCGGGTGCCTTTTTTTGTATCAAACTCTGCACATAGTGAAATGCCCCACCATAAAAGAGTGAAAAAACCCACACCAGCCCAGTATCAGAAAAAAAATTTAAACTAAATCCACAGAAATACAATAGGCTATCCTGCCCATCTTTTTTCGCGTTGCATTCTTCATCACTTTAAAACTTATTAACAATTACAAATTGTTATAAATATATATAATAAATTGAATATGCATATAGACAACAAAGAACCATTTCATAATGATATAATCCAGCAAAACCTTGCGCCCAAATTAGCTTGACTATTACAGTCCGTTAATGTAGAATTTTGCGCCGAATGACAATAAGCAAACTCTAATGTGTCAGCACTAGAGCAATCAGCTGCCAGCCTTCACTCTGAAAGCTTCCTGGCAGATGACAAACCAAAAACCAAAAAGGACTATTTAGATGGCTGGATTACAATGGCGACGACTTAAAATTGTGGTCGGACTGATAATCGGGTGCTGCCTGCTGGCACCCCCCGTTTCAGCTCTGGAGTTGGGCGATGTAGACATAACTCTACACAGCACCACTGAGTACAGATTGCAGTGGTCGGACAGCCCGGCAGACTATATGCTAACTGATGAGGATCAGGATCAGGACTTTTTTGAGACCCTCTCTGCCGACTTCAACTGGCGGGAGCACGGCTTAAGCTTTTCGACCATGATGAGCTATGCTAAAGATCTTGACGGTACCCGCTCCGGATCGATCTTTCAGGACTATACCGACAGCCGCGGCGACCATCGCCAGGATTTTGAATGTTATTATGCCTATCTGGAAAAGAGTGGTCTTTTTGATGACGCCCTGACCCTTCGCGCCGGCCGACAATACGCTTATGGCGCTGAAAACATTCAATTCGACGGCCTCTGGGCCCGCTACGATGTACCGCAATGGCTCGGCCTTGAAGTTGAAGCCTTCGGCGGTTTGGTCGTTCAGCATTACAGCGAACTTGGCCCGGACGGCATCGGCGGTGCTAACTTAAGAATCCACCCGCTGACAAATCTCGCTCTGGACCTTAATGCCGTCTTCTTTGAAGAGACCTCCTGGGAAACCGCTCTCTACTGGCAGCCCTCAGACATATTTAAGGTTCGCAGCCGAGTAGCTTTCATTAACGATCATACCCGCTTTATTGACGGCGGCCTTGAAACCACCATCGCCGCCACCGGCACTGTTTTTGACGCTTCATTCTACCGGCGTTATTCAATCGCCTCTAAAGCAGATTTTCTTTTTGACTTCAGCTATACTCTGGATGAAGCATTAAGCTCTGAGCTGAACCGCCTCTACCTGATGCAGGAAGAGAGTTACATTGAATTTGATCTCCGCTTAAGCCAGCCGGTCCCCTTCGTTGACGGACTCACCGTCTATGCCCGCTACTGCAACCGCACCCTCTCAGATGATAACGATGAAAACATCTATAATACTGACTTCCAGCGCATCACTACCGGATTTGACCTGGAAGAGGGTTTCGGGATTAAAGGTTCTCATATCAGTTTAGGCTACAGCAAATGGTGGGAGAAACGTGATAAGTTCTACGAAGGCGAGTCAACCTCATGGTTTGCTGATATTGAACAGGAGTTCTTTGAAAAACTTGAGTGTTCTCTCTGCTACTACCACAAAACTGAAGACGTCAACAGTCTGATTGAAAATGAAGCTTCAACCAGTTATCGGGCAGCAGTCGCCTACCAGCTCTGTGAACATTCCCGACTCGAGCTGGCTTACGAATATCAACAGGATGACTTTTACGAAGATGAAATCGGAGTAAATCATATCAACTCACTGAACGTAACCTTGGATCTTGACTTTTAATCACAGCAGAACCTGCAAAACTGAACTGACGGATCAAAACAAATAACTTTACCATAACGGACATTTTTTATGTGTAAGCAAAAAAAGACATTACTCTGGATAGGACTGGCCGCATTAGTTTTCGGAGCTCTGATACTCGGGGCCTGCAGATCTTCAGTTGGCCTTAAGTTCAGCCACCGCTTCCATATCGTAGAGCAGGAAGCCAGCTGTGACGACTGTCACAAAACCGATGCCGACGGCAACCGGACTGCGGCTACCATGGACACTTGTCAGGAGTGCCATGAATTCGATGTTGATAAGCCCGGCCCCGACTGTCTCCTCTGCCATACCCCGGACAGTGCTGCTAAGGATTACGAGATTGAAAAAGTGGAAAAATCAGAAGGTTTTACCGACCTGATCTTCAGCCACGAAGTCCATGCTGACTTTGACTGCAGTAAATGTCACCAGGCAATCAACAAAGATAAAGACCTTGATGCCGGTCCGGACATGAACTTATGCCTGAAATGTCATAAGAGCGAGGACGGCCCGACCGACTGCGAATCCTGCCACAACAAAATTCGTGAAGAAATCAAACCCGAAAGCCACAGTCAGGACTGGGAAAGTAGGCATGGCTTCGCCAGCAAGCTTTCGACTTCCTGTACTTACTGTCATCCGAATCGCCAGGCTTTCTGTGAAAAGTGTCATAAAACCGAAAAGCCCAAAGATCATAAATTCGGCTGGAAGACAACGGGTCACGGAGTTGAAGCTACCCATGACCGCCGTCTCTGCACAACCTGTCACACGGCCGGCTACTGTACCGACTGTCACAAGCATCAGGAACCGGTTTCTCACAAACGCGGTGACTGGATGTCATACCAGCGCGAAAACGGTCACGCTGAAGCAGCCCACCGTAATTTCCGCAGCTGTAACGTCTGCCATGAAACCGGTGAGTGTATGAAGTGCCATAAAGGTATAGTTTTACGCAAAAAATAGATAAACATTGATATAATTTAAGATTTTTTGAGAATTTTACCCATAAAACCTTGGAGGTAGCTAAATGAAGAAGATTTTACCCATGATTCTGGGCGCTTTACTACTGGCTCTGGTACCGATAATGGCCGCCGCAGCCCATCCCCCGGT
>JAOZKP010000359.1 GCA_029935295.1 bacterium
GGGTATTAGACGTAAATGTTAGGTTGGTAAGTCCGGGCGAACCTTGAAGACTGTCTCCTTGCGGATGCTGACGGTACCCGGTTTGGCGCCGCGGGGTTTGCTGACGAACTTTGCCAGGGTTGCTGATACTGCGACCACGCCGCCGCTCCGGGCTTTGCTGTGCCAGGCGGCAACTGCTGCTGCCTGTTTTAACATCTCTTTATCCGGGCTCTCCTTGCTCCCTTCCGGGGGGCGCAGAATCACATGACTTCCGGGCATACCGCGCACATGAAACCACCACTCATTCGCATTGGCGATTTTCAGGCTTAGCCGATCGTTGTCTTTTTCACTGCGGCCAGCCAAAATCATCCATCCGCCGGGCAGTAGGTATTCATAAAATTTAGGTTCTTCAGGTTTCATATTCAATTGTGCTATCAGAATTCACATTCGGTGCGGTTGGCATATTGTCGCAGCATTTCCGGCTTGGAAATAGTGTAAATACGATCTGTTTCCAAATCGGTGTCGGGTCGGATAAATTTTTTGGTTGCGAAAATTTCAATTGCACTAATAAGCTTTTCCGGATCGTAATCAGGGTTAGCATTTTTCAGATCAGTAACTGAAAATCTGTTTGCACTGCTTTGATCGCCAGATTCGCTGGCACCTAAAATCATCTGGGCAACTTCATAGGTTGGCGTTGGACGGATATTGTCCCGCACCTTGTTCATGAGGTCGCAGCTGAAATCTTCCAGGTCGGGAATATTGTTCGGAGTAATGGTTATGGGCAGTCCCAAATTGACATAGGTCGCCGTATCTTTGAAACGACCATATTCCTGGTTAAGGTCGACCAGCTGTTGGATGAGATCGCTGTGGCTGATGTTAACCCCTTTGCGACTATCTTCAATTGCCAGATCTTCCGGCACGGTGGTGTAGGATAGTGAAAGCGGGATGAAATGAACTTTGCGTTGTTCGGTTTTGACAAATTCAAAAACATTTTTTATGATGCCAACTTTAGGTTTCAGAATTTTACCGCTGCGGGAACGGCCGCCTTCGGGATAGAAAAGGTAGGGTTCGTTGTGGAGCCACATATACTGATTGTGCTGTTTGAAGGTCTCAATATAGATCGGGTTGCCGAGCCATTTAATCTTCTTTTCAATCATGTCGTCGCGTTTAATCTGGCAGACGTTAATTTTTGGGAGAATCTTCTTGGAGATACCGCGATAGAGATTGCTGCCACCGATGACCACCGGTGAGATCAGACCGGCCCGGTTCAAGGCGAAAAGAATCGGCAGATGATCGGCATTAGAGATATGGTTGGCAATGAAAAAGACCGGCTCTTTACCGATTATGTTTCTGAGTTTGTGAATGGTTCCGATCTCGGTTTCGATTGCCCGGATGGAGTTGACGAAGTTATTGAAGAGGCGGGTTGCCAGGCTGCGGAAGAGAATCAGAAAGACCGGATCAAAATCTGGCGCAATATCCTCAAGGTAGGTTCTGGTGAGAAATCGCAGGGTATCAGGTCCCTCAAGTTTGTTAAGTTTTTCAATACGTTGTTCGATGTTTTTGATGGATTGATTGATGTGTTTCAGGCCGCCGCCACTGCTCCCGGGAACCCGGCCTTTGAGTTTGCGGAGAAGTGTATTGTCATGGAGTAACTGCAGGCTCTTGGCTTCAAAAAGGGAGAGGTCGCCGAGCATGCCGTCCCGGCTGTAATCGGCGAGGATATGTTTACTGACCGCCTGAAAAAGCCGGGGGCGTAGGATTCGATTTTTATTGACGGCAAAATGATTGACCAGCATTATCAGAATCGGGCTCTTGCTGGTGCTTACGATGAAATCAATAACTTTGTTAATATTCATATCACTAAGTTATTACAACCGATATTTTTCGCGTAATGATTCAGAGAGATTTATTAAACTCGTGAAAGCCTGATTGACAGTGTGCTGTTTATCCGGGTTTATCAAGCAGCAGGTTGCCGGTGACAGCAGGCTCCGTGACAGCAGCAGTTCCCGGTCCAATCCTTCGGCGTAGAGCCCTTCCCAGGTATTTTCCAGAAGTTTGATAAGGGTCTCATGATTCTCTTTCATAAAAGGCTCGACATTGGTTGGGACGATGCCCCAGACAATCGTGCCCCCGCGTTCAATGAAATTGATGATCGATTTTTTATAAAGCGGCAGGACCATGGCGTTGGTATAGAGATCGATTGAAGCGATATCCATATCGAAGCCGAAAAGAAAATCCCAGTCGGGATTGCCGCAGAGATGGATGCCTCGGGGCCTATCGATCATTTCGAAAAGATTGTTCATATCCTCTTTGGCGAGGACATCATTGTATCCCGACATCGCGTTGAAAATGAACTGCAGGCCCGGTTCATCCATAAACATAAAGGCGTTGGCGTTTTTTTCTTTGAGCCTTTTTAACTGGATATTGATTCTTTTCGCCATAAATTCATAGAGAAAAGGGCGGACGGTATCATCAAATAGAATCGGCCTGTCATCCTCGTTTTTGACAAAGAATCCAAAACTTATCGGTCCCTCAAGCTGGCCGCGAATCGCTGGCCGGTCTTTTAAGTCAAGTTCCAGAAAACGTTTGTAAACCACCGAATATTGATCGCTGACATCAAAATATTCCTCTTCTTCATAATGACTTAAAGTCTCTTCAAACTCAGCAATAAATTTATTAGTGGAAAACCGCAAGGTCCGCTCTTTAAGATCAAGAATAATGCCGGGAAAATGTTCCGCCGCCTGGACATACATATCCTCATAATAGTTGTAGTGGGGCAGTTGCGGCCAGAAAGGAATATCGAGCGAGAGTGCCAGACCCAGAGCCTCATCTACATCAGTATGCGGCATAACCGCCATTGCGGTGGTCATCAGATTTCCGGGCAGTGTCATAACTTAATTATCCTCATTGCTTTATTTGTATATTTATATGATTATAATCTTATTAGT
>JAOZKP010000360.1 GCA_029935295.1 bacterium
AAAGGAGCTATTATGAATCCGAGAAAAATCAAAGACAACGTTTACTGGATGGGGTTTATTGATTGGGACAGTCGGCTTTTTGACTCGCTTATTCCGCTGCCGGATGGAACCAGTTACAATGCTTATCTGATTGAGGGCAGCGAAAAGACGGTTTTGATCGATGCGGTTGAAGATGAGTTCTATTATGAGTTGGAAGGCCAGCTTAAAGATGTTGCCAAGCTTGATTATGTGATTTCACTGCATGCGGAACAGGATCATTCCGGCTGTATCCCCCAGATTCTCGCCCGCTACCCTGAGGCAAAATTGATTACCAGCCCCAAGGCCAAAGGGATACTTATGGATCTGCTCCATATAGATGAAGAGTTGTTTATCACGGTTAAGGATGGCGAAACCCTTTCGCTCGGTGACAAGACCCTGGAATTCATCCTCACACCCTGGGTCCACTGGCCCGAAACCATGGTCGCCTATCTTCAAGAGGACAAAATCCTTTTCAGCTGTGATTTTTTCGGGGCGCATATTGCGACCTCCGATCTCTTTGTGACCGACGAAGCCCGGGTTTACGAGGCCGCAAAACGCTATTATGCCGAGATCATGATGTCCTTCCGCAATGTCGTCAAGAAGAATCTGGAGAAAATTTCGGCCTATGACATTGAACTTATTGCTCCCAGTCACGGGCAGATCTACCCTAAGCCCTCATTTATCCTTGACGCACATAAGGATTGGGTAAGCGGGCAGATGAAAAACAAAGTCGTTATCCCATATATTTCGATGCATAACAGCACCAAAAAAATGGTCGATCATTTTGTCGCCGCACTGGTCGAAAGAGGTGTCAAGGTCGAACAGTTCAACCTGACCGTGACGGATATCGGCAAACTCGCAATCGAACTGGTTGATGCCGGAACAATAGTTATCGGCACACCGACAATTCTTGCGGGGCCGCATCCGGATGCAGTTTATGCCGCTTATCTCGCCAACGCGTTGCGGCCCGGAGCAAAATTTCTCTCGATTATCGGCTCCTACGGCTGGGGCGGCCGGACTGTCGAGATTTTAGCCGGCCTGATTCCTAATCTTAAAGTCGAGGTCATCGATCCGGTGCTGGTCAAAGGCGCACCGAAAGCGGATGATTTTAAAGCTCTGGAAAATCTTGCCGATACCATCGCGGCAAAACATAAAGAAGAGGGGTTAGTCTAAGCGTTTCAGTTTATCAATTCGATATCATCAACTTTTAGCTTGACTTTCCAGCGACTTCGTTATAGCCGACACCGATGAATATTTCGGCTTCGTTTATCCTTTATCTGACCACCTTTATTATGGGCGGTTGCGGCCTGGCTTATGAATATACTTTAAGCCGGGTCGCAGCCGATCTTTTAGGCAATTCGGCCCGACAGTGGGCTTTGGTGATCGGTGCGATGATGTTCTGCATGGGCATCGGCGCTGATCTGCAGAAACGCCTCGATGACAAACTCCTACTCGACAAATTCATTGCCGCCGAGATAATGCTGGGAGTATTGGGCGGCCTGGGGCCGCTGCTGCTGCTTTTCGCCTATGGCCTGGCCCCGGAATATTATGTTATTGTTCAGTATGCTTTTATCTGCAGTATCGGCCTGCTCTTAGGTTTTGAACTGCCGCTGATCGCTAGGCTCAACTCTGCCTATACCGATCAATTAAAGGTCAATCTCGGCAAAGTCCTTAAGATGGATTACATCGGCGCCCTGGCCGGCGCCCTGGCCTGGGTTTTTATCCTCCCCAAATTCTTCACCCTGATCGAATCTGCTTTTATTTTAGGTCTTATGAACCTGAGTGCGGCCGCAATTCTGCTGCTCTATTTTCGTAAGAAAGTAAAACTTGGCGGTAGATTGTGGACATTCTTCTTTCTTGCCCTGATAATCTTAAGCGGTTCATTCCTAAAAGCCCGGCCCTGGACTGCCAGTGCCGAGCAATATCTCTATCGTGACCGGGTAATTTTAAGCAAAACAACCCGTTATCAACATATAGTTTTAACTCAGTCACGCGCGCATGAAATAAGCTGTTATATTAACGGCAGTCTCCAATTTAACAGCGCCGATGAACATATCTATCATGAAAACCTGGTGCATCTCGCTTTTACTCTGGTACCGAACCCGCGCCGGGTTTTAATCCTCGGCGGCGGCGACGGCCTGGCAGTACGCGAGATTCTTAAATACAAATCTCTTAAAGAGATTGTGCTGTGCGATCTCGACCCGGAGATGACCGATCTGGCCCGCCAGAACCCGGTCATGACCAAACTTAACCAACAAAGTTTAAGTTCGGCCAAGATCATGATTTTGCAGAACAATGCTCTGATTGTGACCGAAGAAAAAGAGAAAATTCTGATTAATAATCAGCATAAACGCTTCGGCAGCCGGCCGGAACTGGTCGCTGAAGTCTCTCTGATCAATCTTGACGCGGCCTCTCTTTTGGAAAACCTGGCGGGGAAATTTGATATTATTATCGTCGATTTTCCCGACCCCAATAATGAGGAGCTGGCCAAACTCTATTCCCGCACTTTTTATCGCCGGCTAGCCGACCGCCTGGCAATTGATGGTATTTTTGTCCAACAGGCAACCTCACCATTTCACGCACGGGAAGCCTTTCTCTGTATCGGCCGGACAATCAAATCAGCGGGATTAAGTGCAATCCCCTATCACGACAACGTCCCCTCGTTTGGCGAATGGGGCTGGTGGCTGGGCGGCCATAAAAACCGATGGTCAGCGCAAACACTCAAAAAGGCGCTCGTAGAAGTCAAAAAAATCACCCTTGCCAGCCGCTATCTGACCCCGGAACTGATCCATGCCAGTCTCTATTTCGGCAAGGATCAGCTTATTTCCAATGAGACTGAAATAAATACACTTGTCAATCACAAAATTTTCACGTATTACTTACAAGGATGGAAGACCGGTT
>JAOZKP010000361.1 GCA_029935295.1 bacterium
CACTAACGTTAGCAGTAGCTGGAATCATATAGCCACGATTTAAGTCCGCAGATTGTCCGCTCATATAGCCACAAGCTTTTCCTCCTATATAATCAAGTGTCAGATAACTAATTCCGGCAACATCAGGAAAATCTGTTTCTACTGAAAACTCCTGGCGATCATTTTGACTTAAGAAAAACTGTTTATAAGCTAGTTCCTGGCCTAAGCTATTAAATGCCTTCAACTTACCAAATAAATTTAGTGGCCAATCTGTATTTATGACGCCAACATAATTTTTGTCCCCTAGTGTCGAGGAGATATAAGGAAAATATAACGTTGGCTGATTAAATACACTAATTGGTAAATATGCCATTCCACTTCCATAAGTATTGTCCGGACCTGTAATCCCTAAGTCAATAGCCGACCCCAGTAAAAATTTTTTTAATTGATCTGGAGTATCATTTGGATATTGTTGTTTCAACAAAGCACATAGGCCTGCAACATGAGGCGCGGCAGCCGAAGTACCGTGAAAAGGATGTCCATACGAAACAGTTGTTACTCCTGTGGGGGCAACTACGTCTGGTTTCATTACACCATTTATGCCGGGACCTTGTGAGCTATATGAGGCAATGACTATATCCCCATCCTGTGGGAAAACCGCCCCAACAGTTATGGCTTCTGCTACCGGTGCTGGACGTGCAAGCAGAACTGTACCTGTTTTGGTTGCGTATTTTAATCTCGGGAAGTCGTCATGTCCTACGAATAAGTTAAGTTTTTCATTGTTGCCGCTATATTTGTTGATTGCTATGCTATATCTAACCCCTGGCCGAGGGGTAAATCTGCAAGCTTCCGCCCCCACTGGGGATGAACTTTGATTTATAATCGATTTTGTCACTATATTGTAATCACCATCTAATATTATTAAATCATAGTCAGAGTATGAGGTATCATCATCCCCCCACATCAATAAAACATATACATCTTGTCCTTCACATCCTTGGGTATAAAGAATATTATAGTCTTCTGTAGCGGAAAAATTATGAAATCCGTTGCCATCACTGTCCCGAAACTCTCCCGACCACTTTTTCTCTCCATCATTGCCTGCAGACTGAACCCAGGTTACCCCTTCGTGAACAGCATTTTTAACAGTTGATTCAACTTGTTCAAACATCTGTATGAAGTGCTCTAATTGAGTAAAATAATAATCTTGGGAAAAATATGAGCCATGTAATATCCAATACATAAATGTAGCAAAGTATTTTAAATTTATCCCAATAGAACTACTTGCGATATTAATATCATTGTTTTTCATCCAGGACACAGCTCTATGAAAGCCGACATTCATGTCTCCTGCATCCAGCAAAGCAAGTGATGCTTCCGGTGCTACATCATGCACTATCTCCGCACAGGCTGTGCCATGTAAATTTGACTCGAAATTGTTGGTTTCTCCAAAAAAGTAAGCTTTAACAGCATTTGGAAGCTCATTACCCAAAAGAGAAGAAAAACCTTTAAACCCAATATCAATTACCGCAACATTTACGCCTCGGCCAGAAATCCCAATTCGCTGCCAATTAGTTGCTCCAATGTACGGAAGGCCTTCGGAAACGACTCCCATTTGATTTGGTACTATTGGGGCGGAAATATTTTTTATTTTTGGCCATATAGCTAGAGTTTCAATTTCATTGTATGGTATCCATACTTGAACATTATTGAAAGCATGGCTGCCAATTCGACCACCCAAAGGAATAAGCTTTTCCGATAGCTCAACAAGAACATCATCGGACAGCTCAGAGAGGTAATCATCTCCGATACTAACAATTACTTTGACCAGTTCAGGTTTATTCTCACTTGCTTTTTCCCTTGCTATCCCGCTGGCACTTGGATCCAAGGATAATATAGGGCCGATTTTATGCCTGCTATCACTTGCCGCGAGAGCTGAAGAAGTTGTCAATGTCAAAATGAAAATGATAAATATTATTTTTTTCATGTGCTTATTCCCATTAGGATATTTTTTAGTTGTTACAAATAAAATCTTGGATCTAGAGCGTTGGCTCTAGAAAGAGGTATTGATTTTACCCTTTTGGCAATTTAACCAAGGTATTAAGATTCAAGTGCCTGTCTGGACAGTTGAGCCTTTCGGGTTAAAAGTTAGTTAAGTTGCAATGCCAGTCAGTTTTCAACAATTGATTCTGCTACTGATTTAGCAATATCATCTATAAGCTCAAGATGATTGCCAATGTTTGCTTTATCTAGCCTGAAAGGGCTGTCGAGTGACCACACTTCTTTTTTTATTCTCGTAGTATGGTTAATGGTGTCATTCGGCTCGAAAACTACAACTTTACAGGTTGATAATAAATTTAACTCACGCTGTATGGCTTTCTGCAACTGGTCCCCGCTTCCTATACCCACAGGGTGAGGAAGACCTCGTTGGACGACATCATGTGGTGGCATTATCAGAATCGTAGAGTTTCCTGGTAGATTATCTGTTTTTGTTGCAGACAATGTAAAAGAGCACCCCCGTAAAACCAATTTAAATTTATAATTCTTTAACCCCCAAACCTATAGCTTAGCAACCATCAATTGTTGTCTAGACGCTTGGGTCCACCGTAACATATGATCTTTTTAAAAACAATGGAGTTGGCACCAGAATCTGTTGCTTTTACTGACTGGCTTTATTGCATTTAACTTGATTGAGAAGGTAAAATAACAGACGGATTAATTGCCAGTAGTTCGTTACTGTATAATTCTGACGTTGTATTCCTGGCGTAGATCCTGGCCTAAATTTTTAATTGAATGTTCCAGTTTGTTATTGTAAAGGGTTGTTTTTATTTCTGCTTCAGCGTCAGGAGTTAATGAGTCTTCCTCTTCGGGGCCGGTTCGGTTACTGACTGTAATCATGTGGTAGCCGAGAGATGATTTTATAACATCACTGGGTTCAC
>JAOZKP010000105.1:0-6735 GCA_029935295.1 bacterium
GAACCTGCCCTTTTAGGGATATCTGCTACCGTCTTTAAGTCCACTTTTATTTGCTTTCCGAGTAGTTGCTCGAATCTTTGGATAATAATTTGTCCAAATTTGCTGTTTGGGGCGAATGATATCTTATTGCTATCTTCATGCGTATCTTTAACGATTAGAACCTGTACATAGTTAAGTTTTTCCTGGCGTATTTGGAATTTACCAATGTTTGGAACTTTATTAAGAATCTGAGTTAGGACATATGGATGTACAATGCGGCCGTTCGGGAGGATAACAGAGTCCACAAAACGACCATCAATGTTGGCTAATCGTGGTAGCGAACTACCGCAATCGCAGGGCTCAATTTTACGTATAGCATAGTCACCTAGTCCAGCGTAACGAATGATTGGTGTGGCTCTATTAAAAAGATCCGTGATTACAACCCTACCAGATTGTTCCGGATGGACTTTTTGGCCTTTTTCGTCGAGTAATTCCATGATTACTTTCCAAGCTAAAATATGTTGCCCGTTATGGGCACTGCATTCGGCTGCCATAAATCCCGTTTCTGTTGCAGCATAAATATCCATCAGTTCTGCCTGGAAGACATTTTTAATCATTTCACGAAGTGGTTGATCAAGTACTTCAGCTGTGAACATGATCAACTGTGGTTGGTGTGTCAGAGGTTTGCCCGCTTTGATTTCTAAACAGATGTTGCGCAAGGTGCTGGGATATGTCATTAAACATATAGGGCGTTTTGTATTGATTGCTGCAATATGTTCAGATGGTGTCAGGGCTGAGTCAATGAGTGTATGCTTCATCTGACTAAAAATTCGACTATATAAGCTTTCGTAAGAGAGTTGTTCATTTTCTATGATAGCCATAAATCGAATATCTTTTCTTAAAAAAAAGTCGCGCAGACCTGAAAATATAGTCATGGGTCGTTGTCCGGCCATGTGTCGGGGGAGGTCGACTGCTAAATCTAGCAAAGCTTTATTATTGTCAACAAACATCTTCAAGGGGCTACCGCTTGAGCCTGAAGTTCCCGCAGTGAAGTATTCATGTGGCTTAAATCGGCGAGAAAGGATATTTTCTACTGGACTATGTCTAAAATCATCCCGGGTAATGATCGGAAGTTTGTTGATATCATCTAGGGTCTTGATGTCTTCTGGAGTTATGCCCGCCTGCTGCCATTTGTGGTGGTAAAGCTCAACCGTGGTATAGGCATGTGTGACTATTTCCTGTAATCGCTTGAGTTGAAATTGCTCCATTTCTGATGGCGTCATTGTCATCCATGATCTGATCTGGCGACTAAAACGAGCGTAGCGTATAGCATTAATGATATCCGATAATTGAGTCAGTTGTAGAATAGAAGCTATTTTTTTATCCATCAATATCCCTCAATATCCCAGTTAATAGCACATTATAATTCTAATAACTTTTCCTCCAATTGTTTGGTTAATTCGGTAACTAAGGGTGAAGAGAGAATCTTAAAGTGGGTTGCCGGCAGACTGAAAACCTCGGATGATCCGATATTTTTCGTAAACAATTCTTCAGTAACTCTGTTTTCTGTAAAACTATTGTTGGCTATCCACTGGATGAGGGTTGTTGTTGTTGGCGATAACGTGAATTGTTGTAACATCTCCAGATGGAGTCGGGTAAGTTGGAAATATTTGCGAGCCATATCAATCTCCGTTTCTTCATTAAGATACTTATGTTCTCTTAACCAGTCGCAAATAGTCTCTTCATATTCAGGCACATTAATGCTTTCCAGAGTAGCGAGTAGGTTCTGGCACTCTTCTTCTTGTTCGCTGGGTGATAAATCAAAATTGTCCTGTAACGTTGAGATAATTTGATGAAACATTTCTGTAATAAAATAATTCCTGGTTTGCTTTTGGAATGATGGTTCAGTGAAGTGTAAGTCACTATCTATCAGGCCGGTGAAAGAGACGGTATGCCCCTTTTCCTGTAAAAGGTGAGCCACTGTAAGGGCGAGAAAACCACCAAATGAAAATCCTAATAAAAAATACGGACCGGATGTTTGGTGGTTGATAATAAGCTCGGTATAAGCTTCGGTCATTGCCGCAAAACTATTGTATTCCGGTTCATTGTTATATATGGCCCGTGATTGAATAGCATAAACCGGATATTCGTCTGATAAGGAGTTCACGAGATCGGTGTAGATGTTGATATCACCACCAACCGGGTGGAAGCAGAAAATGGAGGGTTTGCTTCCTGTTCTTCGGAGTGGTATCAGATTTAAACTCTCAGGTTTGATGGTGCCTGTTTTTTGCTTAATGGTGTGTGGTGTGGTGGACGCTATTGTGTTGGTAACCGCAGCCAGCAGAATGTTGGTTAGTATTTCTAAGGTCGGATTTGAACCGAGTTGGGCTATCGGTAGGGGAGTTAAGAGGTCATTTTCGACACGGACATTTAACTCAACCATCATCAATGAATCCATGCCGAGTTCCTGCAGTGGCTGCTCGGCATGCAGGCGGGAAGCGGGAACTCTTAAGACGGCAGCAATTTGGTTTCGAAGATAGTCATACATGATCTCGTACTGTTCTTCAGGGATAGAATTAAGGATCTCTTCACGGATCACTCCGGATCCGGTTTGGTTGGTCTGGACAAGATCATTTTCATTGAAAAGTTCTAGAAAGCGGGGAGGAATTCGTCGGTTTTTAAACTCCTGAGCCCAGGATTTCCAATTCATATAGGTTGGCCCGGTTTGTACTGGATTTTCAGTCAAAATTTGACCCAGCATTCGCATTGCTTCCGCAGGAGGTATGCCAATCAGTCCTTTGCGTTCCAGCATTTCAGACACTACTTGATTACGGGCAACAAAGCCGACTTCGGCAAGAGCTCCCCAGTTTATGGCGACAGCCGGTAATTGCAGAGCTCGGCGGTAAGTGGCAAAAGAGTCAAGAAACATATTGGCGGCAACATAGCTACCTTGTCCAGGGTTACCAACAAGGGTACTGAACGAGCTGAAAAGGACAAAATAGTCGAGTTTGAGATTGAGGCTGGCAAGGTGGAGGTTCCAGCCACCGATGACTTTGGGGGCGTTTACACGGCTGAAACGTTCCGGGGTGAGTTGGCTGACAACTCCATCATCCATAACCATGGCGGTATGAAAGATTCCTCGTAAAGGGGGCATCTCATTCTTGATTCGAACAAAGAGAGTATTAACTTCAGTTGTGGAACAGAAATCAACGGCGGCAGCTAATACCTTTACATTCTTGTTTTCAAGCCGCTGTATTGCTTCTTGGGCTTGCGGTGTTGCCGCACCCTGACGGCCGGCAAGAATGAGGTGGGTGCCTCCCTCTTTAACGATCCAATCTGCCAGAACCAAGCCAAAGCCGCCAAAACCGCCGGTAATTAAATAGCAGGCATTTTCTTGGAAGAGTGATGCCGGTTTTTTCTTTAGAGGACAAATCGGAACTGTAGAATCAGTCATGGATAAGACTATTTTCCCAGTATGTTTACCTTGGGCCATATAACGGAAAGCCTCTTGAATACGGGAAACAGGAAAAACACGATGAGGTAAAGGGTGAAGCTTATGACTGTTCAGGTCTGAAAAAATATGTTTCAGTAAAGATGTCGCGAGATCTGGCTTGTCGATTAACAGGCTGCTTAAATCTATCGCATGAAAGGTGGCGTTGCGGCGCAGGGTGTGCAGGCCAAGACGACTATTTTTATAAATATCAATCTTTCCGAGTTCGAGAAAATGGCCGTAAGGAGCTAAACATTCAACTCCTTTGACTAAAGCTTCACCTGCCAGAGAGTTGATAACAATATTAACCCCTTGACCATTGCTTAATTCCATAACCTGATCGGCAAAGGCCAATGATCTGGAATCCATGATTTTAGTTACCCCAAGGCTGCGAAGAAGTTTTCTTTTTTGGGGCGTGCCGGCGGTGGCAAAGATTTCGGCTCCGACAAGTTGGGCGACTTGAATGGCGGCCAGGCCGACACCTCCAGCGGCAGCTTGGATCAGGATTCTATCACCTTTGCGGATTCTTGCTAAATGGTGCAGAGCGTAGGCTACAGTCAAAAATACTATGGGTATAGTAACTGCTTCGGCAAAACTAATGTGGGTGGGCTTTAATAGTGTGTGGCCTGCTTTGGTAACTACTTTGGAGCTGAGGCAGGCAGAGGCAATTGCGACTACTTCATCGCCAGGTTTAAAATTACCAACATTTTTCCCCACAGCAGTAACAACACCGGCGCATTCATCACCAAGTCGCCAATCATCAGCATTCTCGCTGGGATAGAGACCCATAGTTTTCATGACGTCGCGAAAATTAAGGGATGCCGCTTGCACTGAAATCTCAATTTCATTATCTTGGAGAGGGCGGGATTCTTGTTCTTGAAAATGTAAATGATCGATACTGTTGCTACCGGCTACTTCAAGGCTGAAATTCGGTTTATTGTGGGGGGTGCGGCAGTCGGTTAGAATTGGAGTATCTTCTATTTTCCGTAGACGAGGTATATAGCGGCAGTCCTTTCGTAAAATTACTTCATCTTCAAAACTTTGACCGCATAACTCCTGAAACAGGGGAACTACATCCTGATCTGTTGGATCAAGATCAATGCTGGTACAGAATATATCTGGGTGCTCATTCTGGATGACTCGGGAAAGTCCGATTATTTGAGCTTGTGTCAAAGAAACTTGGTCGGATAAGTAGTGCTGGGCACCCTTGGTAACTATGAAAAAGCGATTGATTGAGTTAAAGAGGTTGCGTTTTTGTAAAACACCCAATAGGTTGATCAATGGATGACAGCTAACTTTTTCGCTTATCTGAAATGATTCATGCCCCGTAATCTCAGGGGGTGGACAATCAAGGCTCCAGAGGTATACGATATTTATGTTGGTTTTTTCAGAGAGAGTGTCACATAGTTGGTTAATGTCTTCCAAGTGACTCGGCCGTATCTGAAAATTGTCTTCTGTATCCTGAAAGTAATGGGTGCCTGACTGCACTTGAATTGTCTCGTCATCGATATTTTCAAAAGATTTTTGCAGGGTGGCGGCAGTACCGGATTGATCGGCAAAAAACAGCCAGCAAGGTTTATCTCCATTTGCTTCCAAAACCGGTTCTGATACGGGTAAAGTTGTTATCTTACCAGATGATGGTGCAAACTGAGGTCCTTGAGCAATAAAGATAGTCTGTTCGCTGGTGATTGCATGTGGCATCTCAAACCCTGTATCGTGCAAAAGTGCAAGCCACTGTGTCCGTGATATCAGGGGTGATTTGGGTCTTAACTCTTTGTCTGTAAAGCTCCACCAACCATCAGTCAGACCAAAAATTGTATTAACCCAGGCTGTCTCTTTATTCTCAGATTCAATAAAGAGCAGTAAGCCTTTTGAGGTTAGAAAGGTTTTCAGGTTATTAAGGGTGTTACTAAGGTTTGTCGTTGCGTGTAAAACATCAGAAGCGAGAATAAGATCAAAAGAGTGGGGCTGAAAAACCTGTCTGTCGAAATCTTTTTCAATATCAAGATATTCGTAGCGGATGAAGGGGAAATTGATAAATCGTTGCTCAGCTTTTGCGAAAAAGTGTTTTGATATATCTGTGAAGAAATATTCAGTTCTGTCATGTGGCAGGAGATGTATAATATTTCCAGTAAGACCGCCGCTGCCGGCACCTATTTCTAGAATGCGCAGACTCTGTTCTTGAGGCAGAAGATTGCATATCTGATTTATGGCTCGTTGGACAATCTGGTTGCAAGACCGAAAAGAGAGAGAGTCAAGGTAAAAATGTTCCAGATCATCAGCTGAGCCATCAGGAAAGAGAAGAGTCAGCGGATCGATCTCATCACGTAAAACGCTGGCTAGATGAGAACCGCATCGTTGCAGGATAATAAATTCCGGATAGACGGACGAGTGTTGTAGAATCGCTTCTCTTTCCAACTCTCTAATAGTTGCTTCTGTAATGGTTGGAGGTAAGTCTAAAGACCATTGGCTGCTTGCGTTTCTGTGGGAGATACCAATATTTTCCAAGATTGTTAGAAGATTTTTTAATTGCGGATATCGAGTGGATGGGATGTTAAGTGTTTCAGCCCATTGATTGCATGATCTAAATTTATTTGCTTGTGAGATAAAATCGAGGTCAAGAAAAGCTTTGATGATATAGGCCCGGGCCAGTTTGTCAAGAAAGAGGTAATCTAGGTTTGTTTTTCCATGGTTACCATGAATTTGAGAAAGAAAATCAGCTTCAGCCTGCATGGTTTGATAGAGTTGATCAATTTCCGGGAAAAAATCAGTTTCGGATCGAACAAGTAGATTGTTGAGGGGTTGTGGATACCAAAAATATCGATATTCACTACAAGTTGAATCAGTGATATTTTCGATAGCCCGACATTTAAATTCACTTATTTCTAAAAGCAGGTCGCCGTTGTTGGTAAATATTTTCAAATCACTTGACAGGGAATTATGATTTACCTGATTGAGCCGGCAATATACTTGAACTGAAGTCTCCATCTGTTGGTAATAGCGCACTTGTTCAGTCTCTACGGGTAAGAAAAGCTTCTCCGGTACATCAAAGGGAAACGCGGCGGAAATGCACTGTAGACAAGCATCAAGCAAGGCCGGATGGAACAGATAATTCTTACTCTCTTTTACTTCTGGGGGTAGAACAACTTTGCAAAGTGATTCGTAGATGAATTCATGTGTACGTTTAGAACCACTTACAATACCTTTAAAACAGGGGCCATAGTTAAGCCCAACCCGCCCAAAACGTTGGTAGATATCTTCAATTA
>JAOZKP010000105.1:6745-9559 GCA_029935295.1 bacterium
GTGTTACGATAGTTTCTTGTAGGTGTGTGAGAATAAGCTTATTTTTAATTAGTGGGCGAGGTCTGATATAGCCGCTGCAATGAGTGTTCCATAGACCTGCAAAACGGTTGCCTGAAGAACGAATAGTAAAAGATGAATCGTCAGGCAGGAAAGTAAATTGTAAAGATAGGCTGTTCTCTTTATTAAGAAAAAGAGCTTTCTGATATTGTAAATGCTCAAGGACAAAGGGCTGATTTTGTAAAAGGTTAGCACCTGCCGCCAGGGCACATTCAATATAGGCTGCAGCTGGGAAAACCGCCTTTTTCTGAATACAATGGTCTGCCAGAAAACTGAATTGTTCAAGATCAATCATGGTGACCCAGCTGGGGTCAGCCGTCTCAATGTGGTTACTGAGGAAAGGGTGAGTAACTTTTCCCATGCGTTGTGATATCGATGAGGGTGCTTCATGCCAATAGGCATTTTGTAGTTTAGGATAGCCGGGAATTTTGCAGAATTTGCAGTGAGGTTCAGTTATGGTTTCCCAGTTCATCGGGTAACCGGCAGCGTACAAAGCTCCCAGAGAACCTGAAAAAACTATTTGTTCATCTTCCCGCCGACGTAAGCTGGGAAGAATAATACAGTTTTTAAATTTTCCGGCTGTGATGCATTCCATTATTGAGGTGGCCAATACCGGGTGTGGGCCGATTTCAATGAAAGTATCGAAGCCATCTTGTAGAAGCTGTTCAACGGCGGGGCCGAAACTCACTTTTTCCCGGATATTTTCCCACCAGTATTTGGCATCGTAAAAATTTTCATTTACAAGTTTGCCGGTGACTGTAGAATAGATGGTTCTTTTTAGGGGGGTCAGATTAATTTTTTCCAGCGCCTTGCGTAATGGTTTTTCAACTGGATCCATACGTTGGCTGTGAAAGGCATATTGAACTACCAGGAAACGGAAAAAGATGTTGTTTGCCGCAACCTCTTCACCAATAGTATGAAGTAAATCCTCTGCACCAGCCAAGGTTACTGATGTGGGGCTGTTGATAGCTGAGATTGTAACTTTCCCAGCAAAAGGCGCAATTATCTCCTCGGCCTTTGCTCGACTGACGCCGATGGCTGCCATTGCACCACCTGTTATTGCATGTTCCATGCAGTGACCACGGAAATAGATTACTTTGAGGGCGGTTTTCAGGTCAAAGGCGCCGGCCAGGTAAGCGGCGGCTACTTCACCAACGCTGTGTCCCACAATAGCATCAGGTTCTATCCCTCGGGCTTGCCAGAGAGCGGCCAAGGCTACCTGTAGCGTAAATAGCAAAGGTTGAGATATTGCGGTTTCGTCGATACGTGATGTCTCTTCATCGGCAGTTAGCTCATTCCAGAGAGACCAGTCGGCAAAATTCTTAAATAGATGATCGCACTCTTCTACCTTTTTGCGAAAGATTGGCTCTTTCTCAAGAAGTTGTCGCCCCATAGCCCACCACTGCGGGCCTTGGCCGGAAAAAATGAAAGCAAGTTTCTGTTGCCCCTCACGCCGGATGGTGCGGTGGGTCATCCCGGGTCGTAGCTCATCGTTGAGAAATGCTTGCAAAAGTTCTTTGAACTGGTTGCGATCCTTGGCCACCAAGGCCAAGCGTTGTTGGTAATGCGTCCGATGTTTACCGGCACTATAGCAGATATCCGTCAGAGACGAATTTTGATCCTCAGTTAGAAAATTGATATAATTCTTGGTCAAGATTTTTAAACCATCATCTCTGGGAGCTGAAAGTGGAAGCATAAATATCTGCTCTTTTGCTTCCGGGAAGAGTTGCAATGGCTTATTTTTAGAAATCAGAGGATCATATTCGCTCAATATGATATGTGCATTCGTGCCGCCTATGCCAAAGGCATTAACTCCAATGATGATATCATCTTTATGATTTTCAGGAAAGCTGTGGGTCTCAGTAACAACTTCAAGATTAAACTCCTGAAAGGCAATCTCCGGATTCGGTGTGGAAAAATGCAGGCTGGCGGGAATGGATCGGTTTTTCAAGCAAAGAGTTGCCTTGATTAGGGCCGCGATACCGGCTCCACCTTCAAGATGTCCGATATTGGTTTTGACCGAACCAATCAGAAGTGTTTCTTCCTTTGTTCGTTTTTGACCAAACATCTCACCGATGACATTGGCTTCCACAGGATCACCAATAGCCGTGCCGGTGCCATGTGCTTCTACATAGTAAACATCATTGCGATCAATCCCGGCCTCATCATAGACTTTTTGAATTAATGCTCTTTGAGCTTCTTTCCCCGGCAGAGGTAGACCTGCAGTTTTTCCATCATGGTTGACTGCACTATTTTTTATGACGGCATATATCTGATCGTTAGCGGTCAGAGCTTCATCTAGTGGTTTGAGCAGAACCATGCCGGCTCCTTCACCGCGGACAAAACCGTTAGCATCTGCATCAAAGGACTTACAACGACCGTCTGGAGAGAGCATGCCAGCGGCGCAAAAGCTGATGAAGGCATTAGGTAATAGAATCAGGTTAACCCCGCCGGCGAATGCGGCATCACATTCACCATTCCATATACTTTGACAGGCTAGGTTGGTAGCGACAAGAGATGATGAGCAGGCCGTGTCAACAATCATGCTGGGGCCTTTAAGGTTGAAAGTGTAGGAAACGCGATTGGCAACGACGCAGAGCGCATTGCCGGTTACCGAATGGGGGGCGACCTCTTGATCATCTAATCCGCCCTGAATCTGGGCATAGTCATTGGTGGAAAGGCCGATGAAAACACCGGTTTTGCTACCAGAAAATGTTTCAACTTGTTGCCCTCCATCTAATAAGGCATCATGAGCGC
>JAOZKP010000106.1:0-6106 GCA_029935295.1 bacterium
CTTGAATTCCCGAAAATTGTAACTATGACTGCTACCTTTGATGCTTAACCATCTTGAAAATACAGGTTTTCTATTTGTCAAATTTGTGAAGAAGGCTCCCGAAAAAATCATCTACTAAAAATATTTTCCACCTATAAAAATTGTTTTTCAAGTAAATCTTACTGTAGATATACACTGATTTTTTATAAAAAGTCAAACTAAATTCCGTCTCGATTCCAACCTGAAATTAATGGATCAGGCGTAGTGAGCTACTCAGGTATTATCACTAGGTCCGTTTTTTTGGCAACAGTACGTATCCCCGTGATTTGAATGTTCGGGATGTTGAGCGGTTTTTATCCGACATTGCGGTCAGATGTGAGGTGTCGGCATCGACACAGAGACAGGTCGAATTTTTAGTTGGGGGCGGGAAAGCCGATTTTCTGGGCAATGTCTGATTCGAGCCAGTGTTGCAGGGCATTTTGTGCGCGTTCAGCTTTGGCTTCGAGGCGTTCTCTTTTGCGGCGTTTTTTGCCTTCTAAATCGGGAAAGAGGCCGAAATTGATATTCATCGGCTGAAAATATTTACTCTGAGTGTTGCCGATATGGCTGGTTAAGGCACCTAAAGCGGTAGTTTCGGGGAATGTGAAAAGTTCCTGCTGTTTCGCCAGGGCTGCCACTTGCAGTCCGACGATCAGGCCGGAGGCGGTTGATTCCGGGTAGCCTTCGACGCCGCTGATCTGACCGGCAAAAAAGATTCGGCTCTCCTGCTGATGCTGGAAAAACTGATTTAAAACTTTCGGTGCATCGATAAAGGTATTGCGGTGCATCGTCCCGAAGCGCAGAATCTCAGCTTTTTCAAGGCCTGGAATCAGATGAATTACCTTCTCCTGCCAGGGAAAGGTCAGACGGGTCTGAAAACCGACCAGATTAAACATTGTTGCCTGTTCATTTTCCTGCCGCAGCTGGACGGTGGCGTAGGCCTCCTTTCCGGTTTTCGGATCAATTAAACCTTTGGGTTTTAGGGGGCCGAAGGCTAGCGTCAAAGGCCCGCGGGCAACCATCGCTTCCACCGGCATACAACCTTCAAAGACTTTTATATCCTCAAAATCGCGACAGGCAACCTGATCGCCTTCGGCAATCACGGCAATCAGTTTCAGGTATTGCTCCTCACTCAGCGGGCAGTTCAGATAGTCGCCGGATTTACCCACCTCACCGTAGCGGTTAGCACTGAATGCGATGTTATAATCAATACTTTCAGCACTGACAATCGGTGCGGTCGCATCATAGAAATGGAGGCGTTCACCGACCAGCGGAGTAATCGCTTCAGCCAGAGCCTCTGAGGTTAAAGGGCCGCTGGCAATAATAACAATATCGCTATCCGGAAGTTCGGTTATTTCGGTACGAATGATTGTAATCAGAGGGTGATTCTCGATTTTTTCAGTGACCAGGTGGGCGAAGGCCTGGCGGTCAACCGCTAAAGCATTGCCGGCCGCAACCTGGGTCTCTTTCGCCGCCGCCATAATAAGTGACCCTAAAGTGCGCATCTCCTCTTTCAGAAGGCCGGCGGCATTCGTGGGCTGATTTGCCCGAAGTGAGTTTGAGCAGACCAGTTCTGCCAGATCCGGATTGGAGTGGGCTGGCGAGAAACGCTGTGGTTTCATTTCGTACAGGGTTACAGGAATCTGGCGCTCGGCCAGCTGCCAGGCAGCTTCACAGCCGGCGAGGCCGGCCCCGATAATTGCGATTGACGGGAAATCGCTCACGAAAAAAAACTCATCGCAATCAGGCTCTGGCGAAAATAGCCGCTGACATCAAAATCAGTGTAAAAAGGATCTTCAGCCGCAAATTTATCGAGAAATTTACAGAGATCATCTACGGCTCTCTCTTTGTCGATCTCAATTTTGCCAAGATACCATGACAAGCGTTCACCTAACTGATAGAGAATCAGGGAGCGTACCGTCTCTTGGGCTTTGTCCGGATGCAACAGGAAAAAAGCGGTCTGGTCATGGATCAGAATCCGGCGGGCGATATGTTTTAAGTAATCCAGTTTGGCAGCATATTTCTCCTTGGCTGCGGGCGGATTTAAGAAAAACTTTTTATATTTAGCGTATTCACCCTCCCGATTAAGGAAAGCGGTAATATGTGCGGCTTCGTAATCAAGGTAACGGCCATCAATTTCTTCAGTTTCATAGATAAAAACCGGAATCAACTTAATATTATCCTGTCCACCAAAGGCTGCAGGAATAGTTGCCATTCCCCCTTGCGGGCGGACAATGCTGCTCTCTTTTTCCAGATGGGCCGTGATAATCGGTAGATCGACCCCCTCTTTCCCCTGAACCATCACCGTGGCCGGGCTTTTCAGCTGATCTTCGATGATTGTTTCCACACTTTTAAGCCGCTCGCGGTCTTGGGTACAGGCATCAATAAATTTCAGGTAATATTCACGATCCATAAAACGGCCTTTTCTATTTGGGTTCCAAAGCTTTAACTAACGCTTTGATCATCAGATTGTAAGGGGTTTCAATACCTGCCTGCTGGCCGTATTCAACAATTTTACCGTTAATAAAATCGACTTCAGTGCGGCGTTTATTTTCGATATCGACCAGCATTGAAGGCTTATGGTCGCCGGCGGTTTTCAGGTAGTTGGTGGCGTAGGGATAGTAATTCCAGCCGAGGCCGATTTCGTTGGCGCGGGCGACCTGGACGCCCTCTTTGATGAGATTATCTACTATTTGAAAAACGATGGGGTCACGTACCACTTCGGCCATTGTCAAGCCGGTTACGGCACAGACCGGGTTCATACAGGCATTCATAATCGATTTACGCCAGACCATATCAATGATGGACTCAGTTCTTTCGGTCGGCAGACCGCTTTTTGAGAAGGCTGCAGCAATTGCGACAGCAGCCTCTTTGCCGGCGGGTTCGAGCTCCTGGAGAAAATGTGGCGGATGATGGAAGGCCATATGGACATGACCCGGTTTAACCAGGCCACAACCATAGTTAACAACCGCCCGGATAATTCTCTCCCGGCCCAGAGTTTCAGCAAGAACCAGTTCCGTGTCGATGCCGTTCTGCCAGCTGACGACATACATATCGTCACTGATAAAACCTTCAATCGTTGATGCAATTAAGTGTAAAACTGTCGCTTTAACTGTAATAATGATAACATCCGGCGGATCATTGGCGAGATCCGCAACCCGGGTGCGGGCCCAGCTCACCTTCTGTTCAAGTTCTTCGCTGCCGTCAATTTTGATTCCGGGATCGACTGCGGCATTGACCAGTTCGGGGACAATATCACAGATAGTTACCTCATGACCGCCGTGGGCAAGATAGGCTGCGACAATACAGCCTACCGGTCCAGCACCAATAATCGCAAATTTTTTAAACTCTTTTTTCTGGCTCATTATATTTCTCCTTAGCCTTCCGTGCTGTCAAGCATTCCGAAAGTTTGTGCTGATAATAGATTTTGACCGGTTTTCTGTAAAACTTCAATGGCTTTGTCAATATCGGAAAAACTGAAAATCATAACTGCCCGATTATCAGTGAAGCCGCTGAAAGCATACATATAGCGGACGCTGATTTTGGCATCATTGAGGGGTTTAAGTACATCGGCAAGGCTGCCGGCCTGATCCTTAATTTCGACTGCAACCACCTCATCGATGCGGGCCGGAAACTGTTTCTCCATCATGATCTGCCGGGCCTTATCGATATTGGATACCAGCAGGCGTAAAACACCATAGTCAGCTGCTTCCGATAGGGTTAAGGCGCGCAGGTTGATACCGGCGTCACCCAACGCTTTAGTTGTCTCCTGCAGGCGGCCGGGTGAATTTTCCAGGAAAATTGATATCTGTTTTAATTTCATGATCTACTCCTTTGCTTGGCGGTCTCTAAAATTCCACCGGGTTGCAGGTGAAAAGACGGGGAGATTAGCCCCTGATTACCTGTTTTAGTTCAATTATGGTGCCAGTCGGTTAATTTCTGTTTCCGATGCAAAACCAAGGCGCAGACAAAATAGAACTGTTTCGCACTCGTGAAATTTAACCGCCGCCAGTTAAAAACTGATAGAAATTGAACTATCGCAGAATTTTACTTTCAAAGCAACGATAAATTGATTAGAGTCATCATAAAATTATAACAAATGGTGAATTCCTCTGTGTTAAAAACTACGCTTTCCGGTGACGGCAGCCGGACACTTTACTGCGACGCGGTCAGTGAACATTATCATTCCACCAAAGATGGAGCTTTCAGCGAAGCACTCTATAAACATGTCCTGCCGGCCTGGCAGTACCGCATCTCCGGCCGGCCGGCAGTAACAGTGCTCGATATCTGCTTCGGTCTGGGCTATAATACTCTGGTTTTAATATGGTATTTGCGACAACAGGGTTATCAGGGGAAGTTGCAGGTTTTTTCACCGGAGCAGGACCTGGCATTGCTTAAAAGCCTGGTGGATTTTCCTTATCCAGATGAATTGTTGGCACTTGTTCCAATAATTCAGGAGTTGGCAAAGAATCTGTTCTATCAAGATGCTCGCTTGAAAATCGAGATTGTGGGATTTGAGGCCCGAAGTTGGTTGGCTGGGTTTGCGGGGCCGATTGATATTGTTTTTCATGATCCCTTTAGTCCTGCCAATAATCCTGAACTCTGGACCCGTGAATATTTTGCTGAGCTCAAAAGGATTGGGGCTGCAGATCTTTTGGTGACGACTTATTCGACGGCTACCGCCGTTCGGATGGGTCTTTTTGAGAACGGGTTTCATATTTATGAGAATCGTCCAGAGGCCTTGGTGCGTAGCGCCACGCTGGCCTCACTTACACTTTTGCCTTTAGACGAAATCGATATGGTTTTAAAAAAGCAGCGCAACCCCACAGCTACCAGTCTGCGGGATATTTGAGCTTTTTGCACACTTTACACTTGACCTCTTTTTACAAATAGGAGTAGATCTAATCTGAAGCGGTCAGATTTTAATAATTTATAGCAAATTTATATTTTTCATGCAGTTGATTTGATGATGCGGTATGGTCGGCAAGGGTCGAAAGGAGGATTGTTGTGAATTCCATTGATAATCGAGAAGAATATCTGCTTCGGGCAGTTAATGCTTTTGAGAGAAAATTAATCGTTATTTCTCCAGATTTTGAGATTCTTGCGGTTAATGATCAGGGTCTTAAGCGTCCTGAAATCACGAGAATTAAACGTTATTGTTATGAGCAGTTCCGTGATAGAGATAGGCCTTGTGAGCTCTGTCCGGTGATTGGTTCGCTGAGGTGCGGAAAGCCCACTTATTTAGGGAAGCATGATTGGGATGAGAAAAAAATGGCTTGTATTTTTAGCTATCCCCTTTTCTCAGATGGCAAGATTGACGCTGTGGTGGTTGTTGATTTTGATCTTTCGGTTCTGGTTTGGCTGGAAGAGAGAATGAATCAGTCGAGTGCTTTTTTGCATAACCTTCTCCTAAGTTCTGTTGACGGTGTGGTTGCAGCTGACACAGGTGGTAATCTCATTGTATTTAATATGGCCGTCTCTGAAATTCTTGGTTACAATATCAAAGAAGCCTTTGACACTTTGCATGTTTCCGATATCTACGCCAAAGAGGATGACGCCCGAGATGTGATGCGGAGATTGAGAAGTGAGAAATATGGCGGTAAAGGTAAATTGAAATCGCATCACCTTGATCTCAAAGGTAAGGATTCTCAATCTGTTCCGGTGCGTTTGAATGCTTCGATTGTCTATAAAGATGACCGCGAAGTTGCGACGATTGGTTATTTTCGTGATTTGCGTGAGACCATCCAAATGGAGAAAGATCTTGAAAAAACCCAGCTTCAGTTACTGCAGTCAGAGAAAATGGCTTCACTTGGTAAGCTTGCGGCAGGCGTTGCCCACCAGTTAAATAATCCTTTGGGGGGAATTATTCTTTTCACCAAATTAATAATGGAAGAGAATGAACTCTCCGATAATGTCAAAGAAGATTTAAACCGGGTCTTGCGGGATGCCGAAAGATGCCGTGATACAGTTAAAGAGTTGCTTGAATTTTCTCGGCAGACGCGACAGTTTATGCAGGCTTGTGATATTAACCAGGCGATTGAGAGAACCCTCTTTTTGCTTGAGAGTCAACCGATTTTCCATAATATTG
>JAOZKP010000106.1:6206-9528 GCA_029935295.1 bacterium
ACTGGGCTTGGTTTAAGTATGGTTTATGATATTGTCGAAAATCATGGAGGGGATATTATTGCCAGAAGCCGGCCCGGAAAAGGGATGACCTTTATTGTCACCTTGCCCCTGGCTAAAATCAGTGAGGAAGAGGAAGGAGAGTAAAGTGAAAAATAGTGAGAGTTCTTTGCATATTTTGGTGGTTGACGATGAGCAGGATATTCGTGATGGAGCCGAACGTATTTTGACTCGTATGGGTTTTACGGTTTCGACAGCATCACGTGGAGCCAAAGGCCTGGAGATTATCCATGCCGAATCCATACATATTGTTTTTCTTGATCTCAAGATGCCGGGTATAGGCGGGATGGAGGTTTTGGCCCGGATCAAAGAGTTCAATGAGAAAATTATGGTGATTGTCGTTACCGGTTTTGCGACTATTGAAACGGCGATTGAAGCGATGAAAAAAGGGGCCTATGATTTTATTCCCAAGCCCTTTGAGCCCGATAGCTTGAGGATGGTAGTGCGCCGGGCCCAGGAGAGGATGGAGCTCTCTCTTGAAGCTGAGAGGCTTGAAAAAGAACGTAATCGTACTCTTTTAGATCTTGATAATGAGAAGAGTCGTACTCGCACCATTATTGAATCTCTGCCCAATGGAGTGGTTGTTACTAATCGGGAAGGGATAGTCGCGTTAATGAATCCGGCTTTCCTGCGGCACCTTAACTTAGATATTTCTCTTAAACCGGGAAATAAGATCGAGAACTATTTTGCGGATGAGGGCTTATGTGAATTGGTTAGATCTCTGTCGCAAGGGGATTGTACTGCGAGTGGGGTCTCGGTAAATTATGAGATTGCTCTGCCAGATAATAAGTTTTTAATGGCAGAGGGGCGTAGTATTTTAGGAGAAGATAAAGATTGTCTAGGAGTCGTAGTTGTGCTTGTTGATATATCTGCAATGAAAGCTCTGGATCAGTTTAAATCAGAATTTATTGCCAAAGTTTCACATGAATTACGTTCTCCGTTGGCGACGATTCATGAGCAGCTTGTAATGGTTGAGAAAAAACCAGAAAATGAAGCTTATCTACTGTCGCGGGCGCGTGAAAAAACGCAAGGTTTGATTTCTCTAATAGGTGACTTACTTGATCTTGCCCGGATTGAGGCCGGCCATGTGGGCGGTGAACCCCAGTTGGTAGAAATTGGTGAACTGTTGACGAATATTGTTGACTTTATTGGAGCACAGGCTGAGAGTCGTAATCAGAGCTTACAGCTTGAATTATCGCAAGAATATATCCTGCCGGCACTGTTTGCAGATCCCATGGCTCTCGAAAGTATATTTGGTAACCTTATTGCTAATGCGATCAAATATACGCAGGAGGGAGGGACGATTAAGATCAAGGCGGCACTGATTGATAATCAAATTGAGGTGGCGGTTATCGATAATGGTTTTGGAATGGAGGAGCGTCAATTAGAAAAGCTATTTACCAAGTTCTTCAGGATAAAAACGGAAAAAACTCGGTATATTACTGGTACCGGGTTGGGGCTTTCAATTGTTAAAGGTCTGGTGGAAAAACTGAATGGCACAATCTCAGTAACCAGTGAGCCCGATCATGGCAGTACTTTTCTGGTAAGATTACCGATAGCTGAAGCAGCGAATTAAAAATGTTAGTGATCTTTTAGTGATTCGCAGTATCAGATCTTTATGTTTTGCAGGGCTTCACTGACGATTTTCAATGGCAGCTGTTTTCCGGTCCAGAGTGCGAGTGCATGTCGGGTTTGATAGGCCAGTATGGTTAAGCCATTGAGAAAGAGACAGGCTTGAGCGCGAGCACAAGCCTGGAAAAAATTATTTTTCTGGCTATAATTAAAATCAACTACGACTTGGCATTCATCAAGGGACATCTGTTGGATTAGATCTGCGAGTTCCGGTGCTTCAATCGGGTTTGATGAAGAAGTTGCGTTAATAACAATATTTGCTGTTATTGGTCGTTGCAGCACATCTTCAAGCAATGCCGGCTTTCCTCCTCCACTATGTGAAGTTATAGATTCGGCTTTGTCAATATTCCTGGCTGCGACTGTAATTAAAGGTACTCCCAGCCAATGTAAAAGAAACAGAGCACTTCGTGCGGCTCCACCAGAACCTATAATCAGAGCCGTGGTGCATTTCGCAGTTTTTATTCCGCTTGCGGCCAGAGCGTCCATTAATCCCAGAGCGTTAGTATTGTAACCTTTCAGGAATTGACCGTGATGGACAACCGTGTTGACTGCGCCAATCATTTTTGCACCTTCACTGAGCGTTGCAAGTAAAGGGATAATCTCTTCCTGGTAAGGGGGGCCGATATTCACCCCGGTAAGGCCGATTTTGATAAAGCTTTGCAAGCTTTCATCAAGTCTGGGGGGGGAGGTTGTATAGCATTTGTAGGTTCCGGCTATTCCAGCCAGTTTCATTATTTCGAGATAAACCTCTGGAATTTTTGAGCTTGCAGTTTGAGTCAAACTTAAAAAACCCAATGCCGGGTTTTCTCTTCTATCAATAGAGTTGACTTTATACAATGGTCTACCTCAAACAAAAGCCCTGCCCGTTTGATTTACGGGCAGGGCTTTTAATTTTTATGAACGATATTTCATCATTTACTTTAATTTATAAAGTGTTATTGCCGTTACTTTTTTGCTGTTTCTTTAGGTTCCGGCGGTTTAATACCGAGTCGTTTTGCAGAGTGATCACGCCCCATATAAAAATTTAACCAGGAAGATGTTTGCCAGAGTTGCCAGTTGCATGGAGGCACAGTATAGGCGGCAATATTATCTTCTTCTTTGTATGGTTTTAAGCGATCATAAGCTTGTACCCAGATACATTTTTTCTCGTTGGGATAGACTTCACACCAACCTTCATGGCTACCACCGCAAGGGCCATTTCTTTGGCTCTTCGGACATTGTGACATCGGGCAGACATAGGCGGTATCAAAGAGGGCACAGTCGCCGCAGTTCATACAGTTGAACATCGAGACTTTTGCTATATGTTCGCAATAGTCCATAATGTGTTTTGGTAGCTTTGACTTGTCGACCCATCCTAAAACAGGTTTTAATGCTTTAAAGACCGGACTCTTCTCTTCAAAGATGAGATGGTGAGCCAAGCGTGTGAACTTGTACATCAATGGTGGTTTAGGTTGCGCTGGCCGTTCGGCGTAGGCTTCAGTATTGAGTCCGGTTTTTTCATCTTTTTCAAAAAGGTAAAAACCATCTTCCTGGGGATAGTCAAATTCAGCAACCAGACTCTCCCAGTTGGTGGCGAGTTCTTCACCCTTGTCAATGATAAATTCAACCTGTTCATAGGTTATGCCATGACCAG
>JAOZKP010000362.1 GCA_029935295.1 bacterium
GATTTCGACGGTGACGGCATTGCCGATATCATCTGGCGCAACAGTGTGACTGGAGTGATGTTTATCTGGTACATGAATGCCACCGGTTTTGATCACAGTGTCTATATGGGTACCTTGGCCGATGTCGACTGGGTTTTCGAAACCTTTGCTGATTTCAACGGCAACGGTAACTGTGACATCTACCTGCGCCATCATGTTACCGGCCAGATGGCCGTCTGGCACCCGGACGATAACGGGCACATCACCTCCCAGTATATCGGCACGATTCCTGATATGAACTGGCAGATTGCCTGCTCCGGTGATTTCAACGGAGACGGCTACGGAGACATCATCTGGCGTAATGTTAATACTGGTGTTCTTTTTCGTTGGACTTTCGATGTCTCTGGCTACACCGGCAGCGCCTATTTGGGTACGGTGGCCGATGTCGATTGGGAGATAAAAAACAGGTAGGAGAGTAGGTCAACTGACTGAGTTGTAGCAGTGTTTACAGTAAAGAAAATTAACCAAGCCCATTTACCGGCAGCACCAGCACCGGTAAATGGGCTTTCTACGTTTGCGGCCGGAGAAAAATCTCACCAAATTACTGTGCGTTATTAGAGAGAAATCTAATCCTTTTTTTCATACTTTTGTACGATGGATGTTCCAGTTGCATATGTTTTAAATATACTGTAAAGTTAATCATATTTAATGTGAGTTGATTAATTTTGCGACAACTCATACTGCACGTGATATCGTTTGTCCAGCCGCGGAAGATGGCTGGTCTGAAAATATTCAGCCAGTCATAGTTTGAAATATTTAAGGGAGAGGTCTGCACATGAAAAAGCTGTCTGTATTTATGTTGGTGGGGTTGATACTTCTTTTCAGTACGACTGTTTTTGCAGCGGAACCTGCTCCGGAAACGGTCGTAGAGCCGGGGGCGGTGGGTGCGGAGATTCAGATTCCCACTCCGGCTAACCTCGACGAGGAGTGTGCGGATGAATATCTCCAGGCCCTGCATGAAAATGCCCGGGCTCAAATCGCGGCCTTAGAGACCGAGATCGAGCAGTTGTCCGACCGCAGTCAGGAGCCGGAACTGCAGAAGGAGATTGAAAATCTCAAGCTGCAGGAGGAGATAACCCGGTTGGAAATTCAGCTTGAGCTGGTTCGAGACAGCGGCAACCAGGAATTAGCCGCTGAAATCGAAAAAGAGATTGCCCGTCTTGAGACAATCGATCAGCCGGTTGTCGGTACGCTGAATAAGCAGGCGCAGCAGTATGGAGAAACTGGTATTGAGCAGGAGGAGGCCGACAATGAGAATTAATCGTATAAAAATTCCTTCACTGTTTCTATCAGTTTTAGCTCTCATACTTTTTTTAGGTTTAAATAGCCCGGCCGTTGCTGCTCAGCCGGATCTTCGGCCTTACACGAGATCCGGGTGGGATTATCCGCTTGTGCCTCGTAATACAGACGGGGCGACATATAATTCATGTTCTGTGACCAGTACACTGCCCGGCAATACTAACGAGACCTATTTTAATTGGTGTTTTATAAATAACAGTACTACTACAACGGCTCCGGCAAGTTGGCTTAGAGTATACTTAGATGGAGAAAATATCTTGTCATACAATGGAGCCTTGTGGCCTGGTAGCTCGAGGTCTGCATCAAACACGACAATATCGTCAGACATCACCGGTGGTCGTCATACTCTTTATGTTAAGGCTGATGCAGATGGTGAGGTGGCGGAATCTGATGAAATCAATAACTGCTGGGCGAAACAATTTGTCTGGAGCCCGCGGGCTCTGGTTGATGATACACCTAGAGTCTGTTTTGCTCCGCCATTGAATCTCCATGGCTGTGCCAGTGGTGCAGTATATAACAATAATGACGGCTTTAGTTTTTATGTCGGTTCCTGTTGTTACTGGTCGGCAGTTGGTATTCTGCCGGCTAATGCCACTGCCGATTATGATATCAGACTATGGGATATAGGGAACTACACTGGTTCAGAGGGCGGCTTCGGCCCTGGTTATCTTGAATGGAGCTCTTCCGGAAACGGGAGATCAGACTTTGTCATCGTCAACCATGATAACGCTGTTATGGGTACCTATTATGCGGGAGTTGAAAATTATAACGGTGTCAACAATAATTATCACATTGAAGCGGCGACCTCGACTAGAATCTATGATATCAGTAGTAATGGTTCGTACGTTATGGAGGGCAATAGTATTCTCGATAGCTATACTTTCTATGTTAATCCTTTCGTAACCGGTGATTACGGTTTCAAGCTGGAACAATCCTCCGGCAATTGTGATCTGGGTATGAGTCTCTATGATGATGATATCCCGCATGCCAAAAAAAATGAATATATGAGCAGTGGATATGTCGATGACAACGGTAATGGTGCGGATGAATTTATGCGGGTCAGCATTTACGATGATGGTTTCTATGGCCTGGTTGTCTGGAAAGTTGGTGCCAGTGACTATCTGAAATCTTCAACCTACAAGATCTCAGTCAGCAAATGCGGCTTCCCCAGTTCGTTAACCGGTCCCTTACCCGCAAATCATGCGGCTGGCGTTTCCCTTAACGCGGGTCTTGACTGGAGCGACTGCAGTCTTACGGAATATTACGAGGTTTGGCTCAAGAGAGGGTGTGATTCTGATTATGTAAAAGAGGGGACTACGGAACTTAGTTCCTGGGGATTGAGAACTCTGCAGCCGGCAACTGAGTATCAATGGTATATCATTGCCCATAATATTTGTGGAGATTATCGTACAGGTACCCACTGGTCGTTCAAAACTGCAGGTGTCGCCCGCCCGGCCGACAGCAACGGCGACGGCACCTCCGATCTCCTCTGGCACCATACCACCGGCGGAGTCACGGCCGTGTGGCTGATGAATAACACCGGCAAGTGCGGAGCGACC
>JAOZKP010000363.1 GCA_029935295.1 bacterium
CCAGAATGACTTTTACGCCAAATTAGTTTGACTTTTATGGAATGAAATTCAATTATAAGATTAATATCGAGTAATGATTTATACGTAAAAGTGGGGTTGTTTATGCTGACATCCTATCATGAAATGACTGTTGAAGAGATCTTTGTAAGCCTTGCCGGTGATGCCTCCGGACTGACCCAGGCCGAGGTTGAACAACGTCTGCAGCGCTATGGTCCGAACCGTCTACGCGAAGTCCCACCACCGCATTCCCTGATTATCTTTTTCGATCAATTCAAAAGTTTTATTATCTATATTCTGCTGTTTGCCGTGGTTTTCGCTCTGGCTATCGGAGAGTATATAGATTCCTTGATCATCATCGTTATTGTTATAATTAATGCCCTGATCGGTTTTTTTCAGGAGTACGGTGCCTCGCGCTCACTGGCGGCCCTGAAAGAGATGACCGAGGTAATGGCTACCGTTTTGCGGGATGGTTCCTGGCAGGAGGTTAAATCGGCGTTTCTGGTTCCGGGCGATATTATCGCGGTTTCGGCCGGAGACAAAATTCCGGCCGATGCCCGGGTAGTTACGGCTCGGCATCTTCTCGTTGAAGAGGCGGCATTAACCGGTGAGAGCCTGCCGGTTGAAAAAGGGAATGAGGTCATCAAGGAGCCTTCGCAAATTATTGGTCAGAAAAATATGCTATTTTCATCAACCTCAGTAGTCAGCGGCCGGGCTGAGGCGGTGGTTGTGGTAACCGGGATGGAGACCAGGATTGGTGCCATCGCGGCTCTGGTTGAGACCGCCGAGGAGGAACTGACGCCGCTCCAGCGCCGCCTGGATCGCTTCGGCCGGCGTCTGGGTCTGGTGATAATTGTAATCTGCGTTTTGGTGATGCTGCTTTCCTGCGGCAAAGAATTTCTGCTTGTACACACGATCAGTCGTGAATCCTTGGTGGCTTTTGCCTTCATCGCCATCAGTCTGGCAGTCGCCGCCGTGCCGACGGCTCTGCCGGCAGTTGTAACCATCGCTTTGAGTATCGGGGTCAAGCGCCTCTTGCGCCGCAAGGCTCTGGTCCGGCGTCTGGCTTCAGTTGAGACCTTGGGAAGTTGCGATGTGATCTGTACTGATAAGACCGGCACCCTGACCTGTAATCGCATGACCGTGCGCCAGGCCTGGACTCTGCGTCGCGAGTTGTTGTTGGAGTCTGAACCTTGCGCCGAGCAGCTTTTTCAGGCGGAAAAGCTGCTCTTTAGCGCCGGAGCTTTCTGTAATGATGCCGTTATCAATCAAGGGGAGACGGGTTTGGAAAACCGGGGCGACCCGACTGAAATTGCCCTCCTGTTCAGTGCCGAAAAAGTCGGCTGTCACAGTCGGGGCCGCCGCCTTGACGAAATTCCTTTTGATGGTCGGCGCAAACGCATGAGTGTGGTGGTTGAGGAAGAGGCCGGGGTCAGACTCTATGCCAAAGGAGCCCCCGATTCAATCCTGGAAATCTCTTCCCGGGTGCTGCTTGATGGAGCTGTGGTTCCGTTAAATGACAGCTTGCGGGGTTTGATTGTGGCGCAGAATGATAACTACGCCGGCCAGGCGATGCGGGTACTGGCTTTTGCCTGCAGTGATTACAATCATGAAAAAACAGCCTCTCCGGCCGCTGAGAATGATCTTGTCTTCATCGGTTTGCAGGCGATGGTTGACCCGCCCCGGCCCGAGGTCAAAGAGGCTATTTTAAGAAGTTATGCCGCCGGTATCAGGGTCATCATGATTACCGGGGATTATCGCGAAACCGCAAAGGCCGTGGGGCGTGAGGTTGGTATTGAGGGGGAGGTTCTGACCGGAATCGAGCTTGCCGGTCTAAATGATGACGAGTTGAGTGAACGTCTGAAAAATAACACCAACATCTTTGCCCGGGTGCTACCCGAACATAAGCAGCGGATTGTCTCGGTTTTGCAGGATTTAGGTCATACCGTGGCCATGACTGGCGACGGGGTGAATGACGCTCCGGCCTTGAAAAAAGCCAATATCGGCATTGCCGTCGGCAGTGGTACTGATGTGGCCAAAGAGGCGGCTGATTTTGTTCTCCTGGATGACAGCTTCAGCCATATCACCAATGCTATAGAGGAGGGGCGGGGGATCTATGATAATATTCAGAAATCGATCATGTTACTGCTTTCTGGAAATTTGGGCGAGGTTCTGATTATCTTTCTGGCCGTCCTGCTGGGTTGGAATTTGCCGCTGACAGCGGTTTTGCTGCTCTGGATTAATATGGTAACTGATGGTGCCCCAGCTCTGGCCTTCAGTGTTGATGCTTATGGCCGCAATATAATGTGCCGTCCGCCAAAGCCGAGAAATGAAGCGATTCTTACCGGCCGGAAGCTTCTTCTGATCACTGTCTTAGGGGTTGCTGGAACCTTGATTGCCCTGGCTCTTTTTCGCCTCAACGGCGGGGCTTCGGAACTCGAAGGTGAAATCACCCGGGCGCAGACTATGGTCTTTAATTTCGTGGTTCTCTACGAGATGATTCTGGTTTTTGTCATCCGTCGCGACTACGAGGTTCCGCTTTTTTCCAACGCCTGGGTCTGGAGTACCGTTGTCCTTTCGCTCATTCTCCAGGGCATCTTGATGTATACGCCGCTGGCCCTTTATTTCAAGGTCTCTCCCCTAAACCTTTACGATATCGCAGAACTGCTTTTGGGCGGCCTGGTTTTCTATCTGGTTTTCCGGATTTATCAAGTGGTCATGAAACCTTTCGCAACGGCTTCTTAGATTATAGCTTCGATGATTAATTGTCTCAGTTCAGAAAGTAAAGAGGCTGACTGGGGGGGTCAAGGGGGGGCACCTCTTTTCCGGCTAAGTTTAACGTTATTTATATCTGATCATTCTATATAAAGTGTATGATAGTGTATCTTGACACCTTGAT
>JAOZKP010000364.1 GCA_029935295.1 bacterium
TTGTTCAGTGGCGATTTCCGGCAATGTTGCTATTGTTGGGGCAACTGGATATAGTTACTCGTGGATGGTCTGTGAAGAAAATTGTTACTTGGAAGGTTCAGCCCACATATTTAAACGAGTCAATGGGGTCTGGGTTGAGAGTGCCAAGCTGTCTCAGACGGATAATAGTTTTAATAAAGAAAACTTTGGTAGATCAGTGGCTATCTTGGATAACGTTGTAGTTGTCGGGGATTTTGGGGTGAATTGGAATCCGTTTGGTCCAGGTAGTTGTTACGGTTCAGCCTATATATACGAACGGGTTGACGACGGGGCTTGGATTGAGAGCGTCAAGTTAAGCAACGATTGTATTGGTAGATCATTGGCGATTTCAGGCAATGCCATCATTACTGGAACTAGTGCTAATGACTCAGTTTACATATTCGAACAGGTTGGTGGGGTCTGGGTTGAGAGTGCCAAGCTTCTGCCGGCCGACGGGGCATCTGGTGGTTTCTTTGGTGAGTCGGTAGCGCTTTCCGGTGATATCGTGCTGGTCGGGGCATATGGTGATGATGACAATGGTTCTTATTCGGGGTCGGCCTACATCTTTGAGGATATCGAAGGCTTTTCAGCCCCCGGCATCACCGGCATCGTCGACGATGCGTCTACGGGAGAGCCGCTGTTGGATGTTCTGGTGGAAATCGACGGCGGTACGCCTGCGACCACGACCATGGCTCAAGGTGCCTATACTTTTTACGATTTGGCTCCCGGCTATTATGATCTGACATTCTCGTTACCGGGATATCATGATGTTACTATTTTCGATATCGATGTGACCAGTGAAAATCACCTTGTCCATCTCTTCCCGGAATTGCACCCCGAGGGTCAGTTTAATGTTACTACCGACACGCTTCCGGCGGCGGAGATCGGGGTTGACTATGACGCCCGGGTACGGCTGACCGGCGGCGTGCCGCCCTACGGCTATACCATTTTATACGGCAGCCTGCCACCCGGTCTGACCCTTGATGAAACCACCGGAACAATTTCGGGAACCCCCACCACCGGCGGCAGCTATCCTTTTTTTATCAAGGCCTGGGATGCCGGTTCTTCGGCGGCCGGTCTGGAGTTTACGATCGAGGTGACTGAGCCACTGGAATTTATCACTCCGGCGCGGTTGCCCCGGGGAACCCGGGATGCCGACTATTTCCAGATTCTCATGGCTACCGGCGGCACCCAGCCCTATAGTGCCGTGGAACTCTACCCCTCATGCTTTCCCGAATGGCTGACCCTGGAGGATAACGGTACCCTGCACGGTATGCCGCTGCAGACCGGCACCTACGGCCTGCCGGTGGCTTTGAGCGATAGCTCTGGGCGTCGGAAAACCGAGCTCTTTGCTCTCGCGATCGATGATCCTCTGGTCATCGCTACCGATCGCCTGGCCGACGGGATTGTCGGCATAGCCTACAACCAGGTTATGGCGGCTGACGGTGGTTATGGCGACCACCACTGGGAAAAATACGCGGGCACTCTGCCGGGCGGACTGAGTTTGGCCGAAACCGCTGGAACCATCAGCGGTACTCCGCTGGAAGCCACTAATCGCGGCATCGTGCTGGCGGTTCGGGATGATGCCAACCGGGTGAGCTACCGGGATTTTTCTCTGCGCACCGTCACGCCCCTGACTATTATTACAACGGCTCTGCCTGCCGGTCTGGTTGATGCGCCTTTTTCCGAAGCAATTCGCATAAGCGGCGGCATCGCCCCCTATACATTTTCCTACGATGGTCAACTGCCGGACGGCCTGAGCCTCGATGCGGCCAGCGGCATCATTTCGGGAGTGCCGACAATCGCAAGCTTAACTAACGTCGGAATTACAGTAACCGACAGCTCCTGGCCAACGCCACAGGAAGAGACCCAGGAGCTGAGTATTTGGGCCTCCGGCATGACCACCATCATCACCCCGGCGGTACTGAGCAATGCCCGGGTCGGTGAACCCGTTAATCCGGTGGTCCTGGGTGCCGGAGGTGGACCGTCACCCTTCGGCTGGGCGGTGGTTGGCGATAGCCTGCCGGTTGGGATTGCTCTTGATCCGCAGACCGGAACAATCTCCGGCAGCCATCTGGATCAAGGTGATTTCACTTTCACTATCCAGGTGACTGACGATAATGGTACCACATCTACAAAGGATTTCTACTGGCATGTCTCTGGTGAGTTGCTGATTGATACTACCATAATTCCCAACGGCGGCAAAAATGAGTTTTATAGCACTACCTTAGCCGCCCATGGCGGCCTCAAGCCCTACGCCTGGCGGATTACCAACGGCTCCCTGCCGGCCGGTTTGTCACTCAATAATGAAACCGGTACCATTTACGGTAAACCCACGACTCGACAGGCTTATTCCTTTACTATCGAGGTCAGTGATAATGACAGTACGGTTCATACGGCCAGTCGTACGTACAGTATTGAGATCTTCGATACGCTCTATATCCAGACCCCAATTCTGCCCAATGGCCGCGAGGATGATGCCTATACAGCGACCGTCAAAGCCCGTCAGGGTGTACCGCCCTACATCTGGGAAATAGTCGCTGGCAGCCTGCCGCCGGGGTTCAGTTTGACCGGTACGGAGGTTACCGCTTCCATCGATGGGACGCCAACAATCCCAGGTGTCTATACCTTTACTCTTCGGGTGAGTGACAGTAGTAATCCCGTAGTAAATCAGGCGACCAAAGAATATACCGTAGAAATTTATGGTGATATCACCATAACCACCGAGACTCTTCGCAGTGCCGTGCGCGGTCTACCCTACAGTGATGCAATCAGCGTCAGTGGCGGGGTGGCACCCTACCTCATACAGATAGTGAGTGGAGGCCTGCCTACTGGTCTGAGCTTGGATGCTACCGGCACCATTGTCGGGACAACCTAT
>JAOZKP010000365.1 GCA_029935295.1 bacterium
CATCAGCCGCCGCGCCGGGATGCTCAAAGAAAAAACGGGCGGCTGTTCGCGGTCGGATGAATGCTTTTGTTCGGCGATTATTTGCCGATAAATTTGTTCTTGAGAAGTCCTAAAAAAGCAGGGGTTACCGTCTTAATGCATTAGACAAAAACAACCGAGATGACCACATTGCTTTTCATTGCTTCCTTCATCTCTGGATCCGTCCGCCACTTTATATTTTGAAACTCACTTTTTCACCATTTTGACAACAAAAATAGTATTGGTATAATTGTCACTATTATCGCAACCCATTTCATATAATAAAACATCGCACCAAGAGGATCAGGATCCATTTGATCTTTCATCATAGCCCTTATTTTTTCTTCCTCACTTATGTTGTCAACGAGAATATGTTTTTGTTTTTTTTCAATAATCATACATTCGACAGTTCCTTTATGTAAAACAGATATGTCTTCATATTGTTTTGAAATGGAACCGCTACAACTTTTCAAGTTGGAGAATATCTCTGCCAAATTGTTGTAATTTTCAACAATTTTGTTAGTAGAATAGTTTGTGAAGATGTCGTCTGATTTGGGGTACTCTTTTATTAATTTCTTAAGTTGTTCTTTTTGAGAAGCAAATTCATTTAACAAAACTCTCTCATTTTCTTTCTTTTTTTCGAGATTCAACTTATCTTGTAGCATCCTAACTTTCTCATCATTATCAGCTTTAGAAAAAAGCCTTGTATAAGATATAGTTAGACTCTCAATAGCTTGAATTGCCTGGGCAACATTTGTTTCAAAAAATTCTTTACCGTGATGATATTGTTGTAACCCCTGATGTGCTAACCGCTCAGCTTTTTGCATGTCATCGAACAAAGCATAATACTCAACAATAAATGGTGTTGGTGTTGATGTGTCTGAAGAAAGCTCTTTGGCTCTTTCTTCAGGAACCTTAGTCGACATACCAACTTTAATTAATCCTGGCATTGATTTATTCGACATTACATACACAAAACCTTTCTTAGCCAACTAAAGACTCCTTTTTTTAATATATTGGGGATATTTCTCTGCCGAACGGCCGAGTTGGGCAACGCGGCCGAGAATTCTGGTAATCTTCCAGAAAAAACCGGAGAGTTAATCCCTCGTCTACTCTATTTATTTGTTTGACGTTTTTGCCGATTAAGTTGTTGTTAATAGGGGAAAAATCAAATAAAATGGAACCTCTTTTTCTATGTTCACTTCGTTAGACTCCATGTCTAAAATTGCTATTTGATGGGATCCAAGCATCATAAAATACCTTTTCCCAAGTAAATAGCTTTGTAGCACATGTCGTTTGCAGTCCTAATGCTGTTAAGACAAGATTATATTTACAAAAAATTTGATCAATATTATCTAACGATATATCAAGTTCATTAAATTTGGGAATTTTTCGAAGTTCGCCAGCGGCAGTAAGGTGTGCAAGACGTTTATTAACAAATCTCCTGACTCTATCACTTGAGTCCTCAAGCTCTCTCAAATCTTTCCTTACGTCTCGTTGTAGAAGATGTTTTCTACTTACACCTGCAATATTGTCAAAAGTTAGGTTTGCCCTCTCAAAATTCACACTATTTGAAGTATTTGGATACAATGAAACATGAGAATGTCTAGCTATAACTCCTGGGTGTTCGAGGATTTCATAAAGCATTCGCCAAAGCGAACGTACATTTTTACTTCTATCTGCAAATCTACGAACCCCCATTGACATCGCAACTACGTAATTTGTACACAACCATTCGAAGAAAGCATCAGGGTCAAGTATTTTTGGATTTTCCTTCGCGATTTCTTGAAGCTTCCAGAAAATTTCACGTTTACCCATAAGTTGGGTCAATTCAGCTTCCATATTAGGAAGCCAAGTACGCCAACGCCTTCTAAGTTTTAAATGAATGGATTTATCAGTAACAATTTTTTTTGGTCTTATACGTTTCATAATTTAAGAACCCAACGACAAAGCTCAACTATTTACCATCTCTTTACGCCGAACGCCTGAGATAACTGGCACCCAACTGAATGGGGCATATCATGTAAACCAATAGCGAAGTTAAAGAAGGAAATTTCACACTGATAAAGTGTCCAGTTTATTGATTTGTTGGGCGCAGCTATTGTTCAATATATGATGTACAATCCATAAACTCGATTTTTCTTGGAATAGATGTGTCTGCATACCAAATTTGATTTACGCCGATCGGAAGACCATCTGGGTATGCCGTCCTGATGGAATCCAGCATCTTTGACTCATCCATAAGGGCTATGTCGTCGCTTTCAACAAGGAGTACTGTTATTTGTTCTGCATTATGGTATTTAGAAAGTTTTTTTGCCTTTCTTTCGAGTTGTTCCAGAATACGCTCTGAAAGAGTGCCATCGTCTGGCGAAAATCGGCCAAATAAGACACCGGGTCGTCGGTCACTTGCCTTTTTTATATGGAGCCGGAAAGGAAGGCCGGGGATATCGTCAATCACATAGCGACCGTCGGTCATAGCTGGTGCATCATTGGCAATCCACTTTCTAAGCGTTTGTCTAATTGTGCTCCAGTCTTGGCCCTTGGTTACAGCGTCATATTCAAGTGTGATATTTAAATGAAACGATGGTTTGTTGGAAAGTTCCTTTTCAAGTCCGCCAGTGGCACGCATGAACCAATCAGAATTCCTTCGCTGGTTCGGAAGTGTGTCAATACTGGTATGTTCTATTGCGAAGTGGCCAGCAATTGCGTCGATATCGGTCGAGCAACGATTCTCTTCATCCGGCCTCCGATCAATCTGTAGGCCAGGATAACCGTGCTTACAGAGATATGTTACGAATGCATCTATTACATCACAGTCTTTCATATCCTTAATATTCCTTTTTAGTCCGCCCAACG
>JAOZKP010000366.1 GCA_029935295.1 bacterium
ATATAAACAGATAACCCGGGAAATACGCCAAATTAAATTTTTCACCACAACGGAAGTTTGCCTTGACAGTGTTTCTCATTATTGATATTATTGAATATAAGTATATTATGAGAAACGAAATGAATTAAGTGGTGTTAATTATGCCGGCAAAATCTCCAGCTATAACCGATGATGTTGCTGCTCATGCTGTTGCTATTGGCAAACAGATTCGCGACCATCGCAAATCCTTGCGTGTTAGTGCGACTACTGCAGCACAGGCGGCAGGGATGTCGAGAGTAACCTGGTACCGTCTTGAAAAAGGTGAGCCATCAGTGACAATGGGCGCTTATCTTAGTGCTATAAATGTTTTGGGGCTTGAAGTCAGAATTGTTTCACCTTCCATTTCGGACCCATTGTCTTCCGTAACTGTTGAAAACAAAAACTGGATACCGGTTCAAATTGATCTCGAAGAATTTCCTCAGCTTAAGCAACTTGCCTGGCAGGTACATGGTGTTGATAAACTATCGCCTCGAGAGGCATTGGGCATTTACGAACGTAATTGGAGGCATCTGGAATTAGAAAGCATGGAGCCGCATGAACGTCGTCTGATTGACGCCTTGCGCCAGGTTTTTGCCCATGAGGCTCACAATGTTTGAGCGACCACATCACCAACGTATTGCACAAGTACTTTTGGCTTTGAATGGCTCATTGCTGCGAGAACACTGTTGCCTGTTTGGCGGGGGTACTGCGGTTGCTCTGCATTATGGAGAGTTTCGTGAGTCGCTAGATATTGATTTTCTGGTATCAGATGTCACTTGTTACCGGCAATTACGTTTACTACTGACAGAATCTCAAGATGGTATTACGTCCATTCTGCGAAAAAATGTTAGATCCCTGACCCAAGCTCGGGAAATACGGGCAGACCAGTACGGTATCAGAACCATGTTGCTGGTCGCGGGTCGACAAATTAAATTTGAAATCATTCTCGAAGGTCGGATTAAATTGGACAGACCGGGAAAGGAGGATGAAATTTGCGATATTGCAACGTTATCACCACTTGATCTGGCAACGAGTAAATTACTGGCCAATTCTGATCGCTGGGCAGATGATGGTGCCTTCAGTCGCGACCTGATTGATCTGGCGATGATGCAGCCGTCACTAAACTTGTTCCATAAAGCTGTAATGAAAGCAGAGCAGGCATACGGTAAGGTTATTATAAAAGATATTGACAAAGCGATAGATAAACTGCAAACACGATGCGATTGGCTGGAACGCTGTATGAAGGCGATGGCAATCAACACTCCCAAAGCTCTTCTCTGGGAAAGAGTTCGCACGTTAAAACGGTATCTTTCTGAAAAGGACTTACCTTGAGGGCAACGCATCTGATTTTGGCCGCCTGTGCAATGATCTTTGTTGTCCCTATCGGCTCGCACGTCTTCCGCTATCTCGGCCCCACAATGCTGCTCTTTTCCGCTTATTCTTCTCCTGAGCTTATTGTTAACCAATCTTCCCGGCCTTAAAGCCGAAAACATCCCCGCACAACCCTGACAACCAGCTCCAACTCTTTATCCGTCATCCCGGTTCCCGATGGCAGGCAAAGACCATTGACGAAAAGTCCTTCCGATACCGGCCCTCCTACAATCTTACAGTCCTGATACAATGGCTGCATATGCATCGGTTTCCAGGTCGGCCGGGATTCAATATTGTGCTTTTCCAATTCTGTCATCACAAAATTCCGATCAACACCGGAAACTTCAGGATCAATTGTCAGACACGTCAACCATCGAGTTGCTCGCCCATAATTCGGTTCCGGCATAAACTTAATCCCCGGCAAATTTCCCAAGGCCTCCGAATACCGATTAAAAATTTCCCGCTTCTTCTCCACCCGTTCTTCCAGCACTTGCAACTGCCCCCGGCCAATTGCCGCAAGAATATTGCTCATTCGATAATTAAAACCGAGTTCAGAATGCTGGTAATAGATCTCCGGGTCCCGGGCTTGAGTCGCCCAGAATTTTACTTTTTCAATCAGATTTTTATCGTCAGACACGACCATGCCGCCGCCCGATGTGGTAATAATCTTGTTGCCATTAAAAGAAAAAATTCCGGCCTGACCAAAAGTCCCCGGAACTTTTCCCTTATATGTGGCCCCCAATGCTTCCGCCGCATCTTCAAGCAGAAAGATATCGTACTTATCACATAGTTTCTGGATCGGATCAATATCCGCCGGCTGCCCATAGAGATGCACCAACATCAGCGCTTTCGGCAAACACCCGGTTTCAGCCCTTCTCCGCAACTCTTCCCGCAGTAACTCGACATCCATATTCCAGCTGCTGGAAGCAGAATCGATAAAAACCGGCCAGGCATGTTGATACCTGATCGCATTGGCACTGGCAACAAAGGTAAAAGTCGAACAGATCACCTCGTCATCATCAGTAACCCCAGCATAACGCAGCACCAGATGCAGGGCCGCCGTCCCCGATGAAAGTGCCGTCGCATATTTCGCCCCCACTTTCCGGGCAAACTCCTCCTCAAAAGCATCCACCTGCGGCCCCAGCGGAGCTATATAGTTCGAGGCAAAAGCCTCCTTAACAAAATCAAGCTCCTGCCCGCCCATATGCGGAGCCGAAAGAAAAATCCGCTCATTTTTCATGAAGTATTACCATCCAATAGCCGCCTTTATCACTGCCAATTCTCTTTAATCGGCCTTCGATTTTCAGGTTTGCCAAATGTTCTTTAATAGTATTTTCACTTTTGGAAAGTCGAGAAGCAAGATTAGCCCTGGTCGTATACGGGTCTGCATTAAGAAGTTCAAGAACTTTCTCTTTGGTTGTGGTTTTCTGGGTGGTTTTCTGGGTGGTTTTCTGGGTGGTTTTCTGGGTGG
>JAOZKP010000367.1 GCA_029935295.1 bacterium
CATCAGGCTGGCCGTCTCAAGATCATCTGCCGGGCCGGAGGGGACAATCAAAACCCGTTGATCTGAGTCGATTGCCGCTTCCGGTTTCCAGTTCAGTTCAATGGTCGTTTCCGTGGCCCAGTGCCAGTCCTCAACAAAACTGAGTTGAAGCGCCATAACTGCCGGCCCCTCAATCAGGACATGAGTATCACGCCAATGACCGAACTTCCTGCTGCGTCCCAGGTATTCGTCACCCACATTATGACCGCCGACCCAGGCAGTTTTTCCATCGGTCACCACAATCTTGCGGTGGTTGCGAAAGTTGATCTGAAATCTGTTTTGTGTTCCTTTGCGGGTATTAAAGGCAAAGACCTGGACACCACTATCTTTTAATTCCTGTAAATAGGTTTGCGGCAGATGGTGACTGCCTATTTCATCGTAAAGAAAATAGACCCGCACCCCGGATTTTGCGCTGTTGACCAGATGTCTTTGTATTCGGTTGCCGATGTCGTCATCGTGGACAATGAAAAACTGGAACAGAATATAGTCACGGGCAGCATCAATACCTTTGATAATAGAGTCAAAGGTTGCATGGCCGTCAATGAGCAACTGCACCTTGTTGTTTCTGGTCATGGCAAGGTCGGCAAGAAGTTCTGCCGCTCTGGCGGCGGGTTTTTTATCCGCATCCGGGATTAGATAGGGAGCAGTCGCCTTTTCAAGCTGCTGAATGACCCCGTCAGTATGATGCTTGTCCGTGTTCTTGGCCTTGACATAACCCTGAAACCTGCTGCGACCCAGTATCCAGTAGGCCGGCACGGCAAAATAGGGAAAAGTGTTGAGCGACACCAGCCAGGCAATGGCTCCCTGAGAGGTTCGTGTTCCCATCACGGCATGAATTGACGAGATGATACCAAGGATATGAAACAGCGGAATAATATAAATTAACACGTTATAAGGGTGTTGAAAAGTACAGTTTTTAAGTCGATTTCACTACCCCATTGATGCTGAAAGCATCATTTTTTTCGCTTGTTCATTGTCGTCACTCTTGATGTCGAATTCTTTTCAGTTGAGTTTGGGCTTTTTTAACCTTGCTTTGCAGGTAGCCCCTGTATTTTTTAAAAAGATGACGGTCAAAAGTAATAATTCAAGAACAAACGAACTAATTTTTAGAAATATATTAATATCAAATAGTTACATGGTCAAGCAGCCTTCTCTTGTGGAAATAATGAAAGTTGACTCGGAGCGTTGGACTGTTTTTTCCTCCGGGTTCCGGCCATTTCTATTAATAATACTGCGATACTACTTAATGTACATCGTGTCATGGTCGCATGCTGACTACGCACTCGAACAGTTTCAAGGCCAGTTTGATTTTTCAAAAGGTTAAAAGGCCGTTCACAATTTTTTCGTATATCAATAGCCTGTTGTGCTTGGTCGCTATCATTCGGTATTCGTTGAAAAAATCCTCGATCAACAGGGATAAAACGATATTGAGGGCAAGTCCCTTGAAGGTAACATTCTCCTGTAGATGCTGAGCATTTATACTCATGATTTTGATCTTCAACACCTATGTGGTGCATAGGGATGGAACATTCAGCATGACAAAAAACAGCGCCGATAGCTGTGTCAACATGATCCGGTGTCGACACATTAGACGATGGAGGTGTTGTAACATATACCCCTGTTTTTTCGATCAATGACCCGTCTTTGTCATGATAAGCCTCGTCAGCGGTGATGAGACGCAGCTCAATTCCCATGGCCTGAGCCAATTCAACCAGAAACGGAAGAAAATGGCTATCATGGTGATTTGCCGGTGCAAGAAGAGAAACAAGCGGAAAACTATGGCCGGTTTCAGCGTCAATTACAGTCAAGGTATGCATCCGATAGCCAACAACGTATACTGATTTATCACGCTTGTTGCGACGTTTACCACAGTCACAGTCGATATCGTTGTAAATTCGTATCTTCTGACCTTTGATAGTTAATGTAGCTATGGGAAATTTACAATCATTGGCCAGCTCGGTGGAGTCGACAGCGTGTAGTGTATTCTCGCCAAGAACCCCGGACTTCATAAAATGGTGCAGAAAATATACCAGCAAATTTACCTGCTGAACAAAAGAGAGTGACTTACGGAATTGGCAAAGTTGCGTATGGTCAATCATTGTTTTCTCACGCAATGACAAGCCCATAAATACACGGTTTTGCTTTCGGTCTAACCCAAAATATTCTTCTGAGCAAAATTTACGATAGCTGATTTCCGGATATTTTATTGCCTTGAGCAATTCAGCACGTAACAAATTTTTAAGAAAGATATCACGCATTACCGGACTGTAGCCGTCATAAGATAGTAGCCGGTTGATAATTTCGTCATCAACCAGTTCGTCAATAAACCGAAGCTCTTTATTTTTGATGTATCTGGAAGATCGCCTGTAGTCACAAAGGCTTATGATACTGTTATTACTAACAGTATCAACAAAATCGGCCATTTGGTCAAGGTTTAGGATTCCTGCTGTTGGCACTTGCTGTTCAATGGCGAGGAGTTCCTCTTTCGGGACTGAGATATCTTGGTTGAAATCATAGTCGAGAACGACTTGCGCCAAAACTTTCCGGGAGATTTCTATTTTGATTTTTCGGTTAAGGCGGCTCCAGTGTGGATATTTTTGTTTTAGCTGTTTTCGTACAAGACGTTTAATGTTTTTAGAGTGCATAAAGCCTTTAGATGTGGAATTGGTTGTTTTTATGACCTTTCTACACATTATAGAGGCTTTTGTTGAGTTAAGCAACTGTTTTACCTTGAAATTAACTGATTCTTTTCAACACCCTTATATAATGGGATTAATCCCAAAGTTGCCTTGGTGGAGGGGATTTACCCAACAGGT
>JAOZKP010000107.1 GCA_029935295.1 bacterium
TACAGGTAAAATGATTGATTGGGGCTGGTCGGGCTCTATAGCAGAAAATTTTGCAAAATGCATATAAAATCGTAATTCGAGGACAGTATGAGCCGTCCGGGACGATGAATTTTTCGGTTTTTCTGGTTGACGGTCAGTTTGGGCTTGACAGCTGTCTACTACTTTAATTATAGGGAGTGGCTTTTCCTGTTTCTTATTAGCACTAAATTTTTATTTTTGTGGTGTAGCCTTTGAGAGTACTTGCTGGTTATCGCTCAGGGTGTAATCCAGAGTAAAATTAGTTGTTATTTTCTGTAACTTAACTATTGATTATTTATTGGTTCAGAGGTAGAAAATTGAGTAAATTTAAGGTCCTGATCAGTGATAAGATGTCCCCGAAGGGAATTGAAGTCTTTGCCGGTTACAGTGATATTGAAGTTGATGTCAATGTTGGTATGTCTGAAGATGAACTGCTTGAGGTGATCGGCGAATATGATGGTTTAGCAATTCGTAGTGCAACCAAAGTTACAGCCAAGGTTATCGCTGTGGCCAAAAAACTTAAAGTTGTCGGCCGGGCGGGAATCGGAGTCGATAACGTTGATATCCCGGCGGCGACGGCTCAAGGTATTGTGGTGATGAATACGCCTAAAGGCAATACCATCACTACTGCCGAGCATACAGTTTCAATGATGTTGTCTCTAAGCCGCAACATTCCCCAGGCCACTGCTTCAATGAAGAGCGGCAAGTGGGAGAAGAGCCGTTTTATGGGCAAAGAGCTTTTCAGTAAAACCCTCGGAGTTGTCGGTCTCGGTAATATCGGAGCGATAGTTGCTGACCGGGCCCAAGGGTTGAAAATGAAGGTTATCGCTTTTGACCCTTTTATTTCCGAAGAGAAAGCCGCAAATATGGATATCGAGTTGGTCTCTTTAGATGATCTTTTCCGGCGGGCTGACTATATCACCGTGCATACGCCGATGACCAAAGAGACCCGGCATATGATCAACCGTGACAGCTTCGCGATTATGAAAGACAGTGTTCGGATTATCAACTGTGCCCGCGGCGGGATTATTAAAGAGGATGACCTTTTTGCCGCACTGAAAGATGGTCAGGTAGGTGGTGCTGCTTTCGATGTTTTTGAAGCAGAGCCGCCGGCAGCTGATCATCCGCTATTTACTCTCGATAACTTTATCTGTACCCCGCATTTGGGGGCCTCAACCGATGAAGCTCAGGTCAATGTCGCAGTGACGGTGGCCGAACAGATTGCCGATTATCTTTGCGACGGAACTATTGTTAACGCATTGAATGTGCCCAGTGTCAGCGCTGAGGTTCTGAAAGTTACTGGTCCTTACTTGACTTTGGCAGAGAAAATGGGGCTTTTCTATACCCAGCTCTGCAGTGGTGATAGCTGTGGTTTGAGCGAAATCAGGATTGAGTACAAAGGAAACGTGACCGAACATGATACTGAACCAATTACCACGGCCCTGCTTAAAGGTCTGATGACGCCGATGGTCGGGGATGTTGTAAATTTTGTTAACGCTCCCTCAATTGCCAAAGACCGGGGGATTTCGATTGCCATAACCAAGACTGAAGAGGCTGGCAACTTTACCGGTATGATCTCGCTGGAGGGTAAAAGTGGTGATAAACTGTTCTCGATTTCCGGAACCCTCTTCGGAAAAACTGAACCGCGGATTGTTAAGGTCAACCAGTTTGAACTTGATGCCATTCCCGAAGGGCACCTGTTGGTTATCGATGCCCATGACAAACCGGGTGTGATTGGTTCAATTGGTGGTTTTCTTGGAGATAACAGTGTTAATATCGGTCGGATGCAGTTCGGTCGTGAAGGCGTTGGCGGGATGTCACTCTCTATGGTACAAATTGATACCCAGATTGATGAAAAAGTGGTTAAGGGGCTTGCTTCCATGCCGAATATTGTTGCCGTACGGGAAATTTACCTCTAATTTATTTATAGATATGTTTTTTAACAACTTGTACTTGAATTTTACAATTTAAGTACCTAAGGATTTAACTGCTATGGCTAATGTAATTCTCATCGGAACCCAGTGGGGGGATGAGGGTAAAGGTAAGATTGTTGACCTGTTGACCGAATGGGCTGAAGTTGTGGTTCGTTTTCAAGGTGGAAATAACGCCGGCCACACTCTGGTGATTGAGGGTCAGCGTTATGCTCTGCACCTGATTCCTTCGGGGATTATGCGTCCCGGAAAAACCTGTGTCATCGGCAGCGGGGTGGTTGTTGACCTTAAAATTCTACTGGAAGAGATTGAACTTATCCAGAAACAGAGCGGCCGGAATGTGCTGTCACAGCTTATTCTAAGTGATGAGGCTCATCTTATCTTAGAGAGTCACCGGCGTCTTGATCAGGCGCGGGAGCAGCAGCGGGGTGCTGCTAAAATCGGTACTACCGGTCGTGGTATCGGCCCGGCTTATGAAAGTAAAATGGCGCGTTGGGGCCTGCGTTTAGGCGACCTTTTAGCTCCGGAAGCAGTTTTGCGAGACAAGTTGAAAAATCTGCTGGACCAGCACAACTTGCTACTTGAAAAAATATATAATGAAGCTCCGGTCTCTTTTGATCAAGTATTTGCCGAATTGCAGGCTGCGGCCGCAATCGTCCGGCCGGCAATTAAAAAAGTGCCTTACGAGCTGGCGCAATGTCTTAAAAACAGTGAGTCAATTCTTTTTGAAGGGGCACAGGGGACTCTGCTTGATATTGATCACGGCACCTATCCTTTCGTTACTTCATCTTCGACGCTGGCCGCCAATGCCTGCGCTTCGTCCGGGGTTGGGGTGACTGATATTGATGAAGTTATCGGCGTGGTTAAGGCATATACTACCCGAGTTGGCAGCGGCCCGTTTCCGGTTGAACTGGATGATGCGACCGGCGAGCATTTAAGTGTGCGCGGCGGTGAAGTCGGCACTACAACCGGGCGGCCGCGGCGTTGTGGCTGGCTCGATCTGGTGGCTCTGCGTTTTGCGACCCTGCTTAACGGTTTAAATAGCATCGCTTTAACCAAACTTGATGTCCTCTCCGGCCTGAAGACGATCAAAGTTTGTACCGGTTATCGTCTGCACGGTGAAGTTATCGATTATTTCCCGTCATCCATTGAAGAGCTCGAATTGTGTGAGCCGGTTCTGACTGAATTTGCCGGCTGGGATGAAGATATATCAGGAATCCTTGATTACGACAAATTGCCCGAAAATGCGAAAAAGTATGTTGCCTACATCGAAGAGCAGCTTGGTATTAAAGCGATGCTGGTTTCGGTGGGCCCGGATCGGGCCCAGACGATGATTCGTCATAATCCGTTTGTTGGATAAGCCGATGTTTAAGCCCGCTCTTCAGGATGGTTATAATCGTTCCGTAAGTTATGTCCGGATTTCGGTGACCGACCGTTGTAATCTGCGTTGTCGTTACTGCTCTGCGCCAACCTTTGCTCCGCACAGCCGCGCCCAGATCTTGAGTTATGAAGAGATATTGCGTCTGGTCAATGTGTTGGTCGGTCTCGGGGTTGATAAAGTAAGATTGACCGGCGGTGAACCTCTGGTCCGGCGGCATCTTGATTCACTGATCAGCCGGCTTAATGATATTGATGGGATCAATGACATCAGTTTGACTACAAATGGAGTTTTGTTGGAAAAACTGGCCGCCCCTCTCTGGGCTGCAGGTTTGCGGCGGGTGAATATAAGTCTCGATACGCTTGATCCGAAAAGATTTAAAGAGATCACCGGCCGCGACTATTTTGCCCGGGTTACAGCAGGCATCGAGGCGGCATTGGCCATCGGTTTTAATCCGGTTAAGATCAATGTTGTCGTGATGCGCGGGGTCAACGATGATGAGTTAGTTGATTTTGCACTTCTGACCCGCAAATATCCTCTGCATGTGCGTTTCATTGAGTATATGCCGATTGGTTCTGGCTCGGTCTGGAATCCGGCCGATATGGTGAGCGGGGTGCAGATCCTGGAAAAGATTACGACTGAAATTGCTGATCTGGAGCCGGTTATTGCCAAACTTGGTGGTCCGGCTCGGCTTTATCGTTTACCCGATGCCCCAGGAAAAATCGGGGTGATTACGGCAATGAGCAATCACTTTTGTGATTCCTGTAACCGGATTCGGGTGACTTCAGACGGTCATCTGCGGGCCTGTCTGCTTTCCGATAATGAGTTTGATCTGCGAGAAGCTCTGCGTCGGGGCGCAGATCCGGAGAGTATTATTGCCGTTGTTCGCGCCGCGGTTGCGGCAAAATCTGCCGAACATGGCCTCTCCTGCAATACCAAACGTAAATGTGCGCGGGTAATGTCAACAATTGGTGGTTGATGTGTCACAGTTAAGTCATCTTGATGCCCGGGGTCAGGCAGCGATGGTTGATGTTGGTGATAAACCTGTGACCCGGCGTTATGCCCGGGCCTGGGGTCAGATTTTACTTGAATCCGAAACTCTGGCGATGATCACTTCGCAGGGTTTTGCCAAAGGTGATGTTTTTGGAGCCGCCCGGATTGCCGGCGTGCTGGCGGCCAAACGCACCGGTGATCTTATTCCTCTGTGTCACCCTCTGCCTCTTTCTTGGGCCGGGGTCGAACTGATTCCGGTTTTTCCTCAAACTAATTCTTCCCAGGCAACTATTATAATTATTGGTGAGGCTTCTCTGGCCGGACAGACCGGTATCGAGATGGAGGCCTTAACTGCGGTCACAATTGCCGGTTTGACGGTTTACGATATGTGTAAAGCGGTCGATAAGGCGATGCGTTTAACTGATGTCTCTCTGCTGGAGAAAAAGGGCGGTCGTAGTGGTCACTATTTTGCCCGGAAACACTCGGGTATGATGCAGAATGTGGCAGCGTACGAGCTGAAAACTGATTCTCTGGTGCACTGGAGTTTGAACGCGGATTTCAGGCTTGAATTCCGCTGCTCGGATAAAAGTGGATTGCTGTTGGGGCGGGTTGATCTGGAAACCGATTGCCGGAAGAGACTCAACTTGCTGCATGACGGAGTTGTTGTTCTCGGGCCGGCTCTATTGCGTCATTATGGATCTGAAAGAGGTAAAGAAAATAGTGGTCTTCTGCAGGTGGTTAAGCCGGGAGAACTTGCCGGTGAGGCTCTGTTCGCAGTTCTGGGAGGAGGTCAGTAATGGGTGATAAAAAAGATGAAACTTTCGAAATGCTCTTCTCAATGAAAAACAAGATGGATCATTTCTTTGCGGTTTCGGAATCGGAGCCGACCCCTTTTTGTCTGCAGCCGGGTTCGCAATGGTCCCTGGCAGTTGATCTATTTGATGTCGGTGAAGAGTATCTGGTTGCAATTGATCTGCCGGGAGTCGAGAAAGAGAAACTAAACCTTTCGGTGATGATTGATAAAATTGTAATTAAGGGGCGTCGGGAAGAGGGCTTCCGGGTTCCCGGCAGTGCCGAGGTGATCTGCCTGGAAAGAGGTCACGGCCGCTTTGAGCGGGTGATCCGGCTGCCGGATCCAGTTGATGTGGATCAGGTTAAAGCGATATTCAAGAATGGGGTCTTAAGAGTCAAGGCAGTGAAAAAAATCGTTGATTCTGCCAAAAAGAATATCGTGATCGAGTAATCTATGAATCTGCCTGCAGCCTTTTCCTCTTTTATTACTACTCCGGCAAAGGTTAACCTTGGACTCAAGATTGTGCGCCGGCGGGAAGATGGTTATCACGATATTCGTACGGTAATGGAGCCGATTTCTCTGGCTGATACCATCTACTGTGAATTCAGACAGGCATCTGCGGATAGTTTTTCACTGGAGTCGCCGCAGTTGATGGAGCTGGATAGTGAAAATAATCTGGTTGTCAAGGCGGCGCGGAAAATAGTCGAGTCAGCTCATGAACAGGGGGTGCAGCATAAGGGGCATTGGCATTTCTGGGTGGAGAAAAGAATTCCTGCCGGTGCCGGCTTGGGCGGCGGCAGCAGTAATGCTGCCGGAGTGATGAATCTGCTTAAAGATTTTTATAAACTTGAATTGACAGCAGATGAGCTAAATTATATGGCGGTACAGATCGGTGCCGATATTCCGTTCTTTTTGAAACCTGAGATAGCGTTGGTGGAAGGGGTTGGTGAGCGGATTACGGCTTTGCCGCATCCGCAAAAACGTTACTACCTGTTGATTAAGCCGGCTTTTGCAATTAATACCGGCTGGGCCTATTCCGCACTTAATGCAACTTCTGAAAAAAGTCCGGCGGAATATGATATCAATCAGTTTAGCCGGAAATCAGATAATTCCCGATATCTACTTGAGAATGATTTTGAGGTGCCGGTTATGGCCGCTCACCCGCAGCTTGTGGAGATTAAAGCGTGGCTCGGGAATAGTTCTGGAGCGTTGGGAGCTTTGATGAGCGGCAGCGGCTCAGTCGTCTATGCGATCTATCCTGATCTGATATCGGCGGTAGCGGCTGCGGCCAATGCCCGGCAGGTCTGGCTTGGTGCGGGTTGTGATTTTTTTCTCGCCCGTAATCTTTAGCTGTTTTGACAATTGGCGGCAAGATCTCAAAAAATAAAACACCCTCAAAGTCACATCGTGCTTGACTTGTGGCCGCTTTTTCTATATTAGGGGCCCATCTTTAGCCATCGGCATTTATAGGGGCGTCGTCAAGTGGTAAGACACAGGTTTTTGGTGCCTGCATGCGTAGGTTCGAATCCTACCGCCCCTGCCACTGTAGGTACGGCTTTAGACGTAAAATCCCATTTTTTCAAAATAGATTAAATACAATAATTACTGCTGGAAGTATTAGTATTTTCAGGCATTAAAGGTATCTGCAAATGGAGCGGTTGAAGATATTCGGCGGGAATTCAAATCCGCTATTGACAAATGCTCTCTGCAAGGATCTTTGCGAGCCTTTGAGCAAAGGGGTGGTTAAGCGATTCAGCGACGGCGAAATCATGGTCGAACTGCATGAAAGTATGCGCGGGATGCATGTTTTTGTAGTGCAGTCAACATCCGACCCGGTAAATGCCAATCTGATGGAGCTTTTGATAATTATTGACGCCCTGAAACGGGCTTCTGCGGCTGAGATTACCGCCGTAATACCTTATTACGGTTATGCCCGCCAGGATCGTAAAGTAGCTCCGCGGGCGCCGATTACGGCTAAACTGGTCGCCGATCTTTTGACTGTGGCCGGAGCGCACCGAGTTTTAACAGTTGATCTCCACGCCGGGCAGATCCAGGGATTTTTTAATATTCCGGTTGATCATCTCTACGCCTCTCCGGTTCTGCTCGATTATGTCAAGAATAATATCGAGGGTGACGTGGTTGTGGTTTCACCCGATGCCGGTGGGGTTGAAAGGGCTCGTTCTTTTGCCAAGAAAATGAAGGTTTCCCTGGCGATTATCGATAAGCGCCGGAGTGGCCCGAATGTTATGGAAGTGATGAATGTTATTGGTGATATTGACGGTAAGACAGCAGTTTTACTGGACGATATGATTGATACTGCCGGAACCTTGACACAAGCCGCTAATGCGTTGGTGAAAAAGGGCGCAGCAAAAGTTTATGGACTGGCGACGCATGGTGTTCTTTCCGGACCGGCAATTGAACGGATAGAAAAATCTAAATTGGAAAGAGTTATTATTACTGACACACTGCCGCCAAATGATCGGACTAAGGCGTGTGCTAAAATAGAGGTGCTTTCGGTATCAACCCTGTTGGCTGATGCAATTAAAAGGATCTATTTTGGTGATTCAGTAAGTGCATTGTTTGGTTAATGACAGTGTCGCTTTTGTTTGATATAAGAAAGTTGTTTTGAAGGTTATACTATAGATAGTAACTTCAATGTTTAATAAATTTGAATATATATTTTCAGTGGCAGAACTCTTTGAGTCTCTGCCGGCTGTTGTTCAGGGAGGATTAGAATTATGGCAATTGCAGAATTAGCAGTTGAAACTAGGACAGAGAGCGGTAAAGGGTTTGCCCGGAGATTACGTAGTACCGGTAAGTTTCCTGCAGTTCGTTACGGTAAACAGTGTGCTGTGACTCAGTACGCGGTTAATCGGACAGAGTTTGATAAATTATTGCAGGATGGTGGCGGCAGTGGTCTGGTAGCACTTGATGTCGATGGTGCTGGTCAAAATGATGAGCTGCTTTCCATTGTTAAAGATATTCAGCGCGATCCGGTCAGCAGTAAAGTGATTCATGTCGACTTCTATGGAGTTCGATATGGTGAGGCGATTCAGGTTGATGTGCCGCTGGTATTCGAAGGTAAGGCAATTGGAGTCGTCGAGGGTGGTTTGCTGCAGCCGGTGCGCCGGGTACTGCAGGTTAGATGTCTGCCGCGGGAAATTCCTGAAAATATTGTAATTGACGTTACGGCATTGGCCATCGGTGATGCAATTCATGTCAGTGATCTGGAAGTTGAGGGGGTTGAATTTGAAACCTCGATTGACTTTACAATTGTCACAGTCCAGGCCGCTGCTAAAGAAGAAGAAGTTGTCGTATCTGACGATGATGAAGATATTGATTCAACTGACGCTGAAACCGAAAGTGAAGGTGACGCAGCCGCTGAATAGTCAGCTGCTGGTTGCATGATGTCAGATTTGTTGGCTGATAGTTATCTGATAGTTGGGCTCGGTAATCCCGGATCTGAGTATCATGGAACGCGTCATAATTTCGGTTTTATTGCAGTTGATTTTTTGCTGGAAAAGATTGATTCTGCGGGCCCGTTTACATTTATAAAAGAACTTCAATCTGAGATTGTGGTGGGAAAGCTGGCTGACAAGCCGGTTTGCCTGTTGAAACCCTGGACATTCATGAATCGTTCCGGGGTTGCCGTTCAAGCGTTGCTGGAACGGCAGAAAAATATCAACCCGCACCAGATTATTGTTATCCATGATGATCTCGATCTTGATTTAGGCCGGGTAAAATTAAAGCAGGGCGGCGGCAGCGGCGGCCATAACGGGCTTAAATCATTAGTTGAGGAGATTGGCAGTACTGACTTTCTGCGGCTCAGGCTGGGAATTGGCGGGGAATCCCGGGTCAATACTAATGATACGGTAAGCTTTGTTCTAAATCGGTTTACTGCGAGTGAGTTGCAGGTAGTCGATGATGTGAAACGGCGGATTCATTTTGGGTTGATTAAGTTTTTTGACTCCGGGCTTATGGCGGCGATGAATCAGTTGAATTGCCGAGTAGTTTCTGAAAAAGTTTGCAAAGAGTAATATTTGTTTCGCTGAATTTTTTTCAGGGAAGCGTTGAGTTTGTTAATGTTTGTGTGGTTTAAGTAATTTTTAGTTTAACCTGAAACCGCTTTATTGCAAGGGAGGAAAAGTATGGAAAGTTATACCATGTACGCACCTATTCTCGGGGTTATTGGACTCCTTTTTGCCGGTGTACTCTACTCGTACGTCGTCAAACAGGACGCCGGTAACGACAAGATGAAAG
>JAOZKP010000368.1 GCA_029935295.1 bacterium
CCTCCGGTTAAAATCTTCGCCTGCCTTGCACTCAAGAAAATTGTCAGGTTTTCGGTCAGGCAATAGTTAGAATAAAAAGAGGAAAAAAATAATTCATTGCGGAGCGCAGGCACTAACACACCAACAGAACTTTTCCAAGTAAAAAATCATTGGCAATCGACCAGGCAAAGTCTGACCCGGCAGACATCAATTTCGCGCTCGACAACCTTGAAGCCGAACTTTTTTATAAAATTCATCATATTCGCATTATTTCTCATTACCAGACCGAAAATCTCTTTAATACCGCGATCTTTAGCGATATGTATCAACTTGTCCATTAACAGATAACCCGCCCCGCTCTGTTGCCATTCATCAGTAACTACAATCGCAAATTCATACTCGTCAATATGCGGATAATAGAGCAGGCGGTTGACGCCGATACTGATTTTTTCACCATTTTTTTCGATCTCGGCAATTACGGCAATTTCGCGCTCGTAATCGATCTGCGTAAAACGGGCCAGCTGCTCTGGAGTTATCTCCTCCCGTAAAGAAAAAAATCTGAAATAACGGGTTTGCGGTGAAAATCCGGCAACCATTTCCTGGTGCGCTGCCGCATCATCCGGCTTAATCGGACGGATCAAAACCGGGGTGCCACCCTTTAGAGTTTCATGGAATTCATACTGGTTGGGATAGGGCGTGGTTGCCAGGTGGGCCGGCGAAATCAGGGCCGTCGGTTTCAAGTTAATTTTAACATCAACAGCAACCATACGACTACTGTCGGAAATAATCAAGGGGTCTAGAGCCAGAGTTTCAATTTCAGGGAAATCAACCACCAATTGAGAGATTCTAATAAGAATATTTTCAAGTTCATTGAGATCAAAAGGGCGTATCTGTTGAGATAAACGGGATAATTTAGTCCGGTCAATCAGTTTGCGAGCCAAAGTCCGGTCTAAAGGCGGCAGAATAACTTCTTCACTTGGATCTATCCGGGCCTGTATTCCTCCGACACCAATAAAAATATAGGGGCCGAATTCGATGTCGTAATGGCTGCCAAGGTTGATTTCATAATCGACCCCCTCAATCATCTTTTCGATAGTTATTGCAAAATCATCAAGCGCTATCTCTTCCGCAATTTGGTGCATCTTTGCAAAGCCTTTTTGTAGAGCTTCATCACTGCGCAGATTTAATAGTACTCCGGCAATATCACTTTTATAGTTGACCTTGTCATAGTCCAGCTTCATCACAACCGGATATCCCATCTCAGCACAAAGATTCCGGGCGGCAGAAAAAGATGTAACTTTAAAGGAAGAATTAACCGGCAAACCATAAAGAGCAATAACTTCCCGGGCCGATTGTGAACTTAAACTTACAATGTTTTTGACAAGATATCCCTGCACCAGTTTTCGCGCCTGTTGCAGTGAGTTTTGGTCATAGGTTACTTCGAGATTATAGCGATGTGGGGTCAGCACTAATTTTGCAAGTTTTTCAAAATATCGCAGTGCATAGTGACAGCTTAAAACCGCATCTTCAATTGTAAAGCAGATTCGGGTTTTACGATCACTTAAATCAGCAGCTTGCTGGTGCAGATCACCCTGGTCACCAATCCAAACATAAACCAGGTTAATTTTAGCTGCGGCCGCAGGTTGACGCATTGCCTTTAACAACTTAACCGGATCAGGGCCGCGATTCAGCACAACAATCACAATAATTGTCGTAAATTCACGCGCTGCAAAAATAAGCTCAAGAACTTTCTGATAACGGTCGGCATCAGCATCAGCCGCAACACAGATTGGATCAAGTGAACCGGAGTACGGTGCAATAAACTTCTGCAGTTTATTGCCAAGTTCCGATGAAAGCATTGTTATGGGAACATTTTTTCGGGCCAGAGCATCAACCGCCATAACCCCAAGCCCGCCGGAATTTGTAATAATCCCAAACTTGCGGCCGCTCGGAACATTATTTTTTACCAGATAATCGCCCGCCTCCAGAAGTTCATCGACACTGCTGACCCGGATTATCCCGGCCCGCCGCAGGGCGGTATCATAAACCCGGTCTTCACCGGCAGGCCGTCCGGTATGCTTTGCAATAACCTGGCGGCCCAACTCACTTTTACCGGCCCGAATTGCGACAATCGGTTTAATCATCGCCACCGAACGGCAGGCGCTCATAAACTTTTTAACATCCTTCAAATTTTCGATATAGAGCAGAATACAACTTACCCGGGAACTCCAACCGAGATAATCTATCATATCACCGAAATCAATATCATTCAGTGTCCCAAGACCGACAACATGACTAAAACCTATCCCCCGCTTCCGAGCAAATTCCAAACTCGATGTAATCACCGCCCCACTCTGGGAAATCAGAGCAAGACTTCCTTCCGCCACCGGTATATTAAACAGTGAAAGGTTTATTCGGGCAGCCGGAATAGTAAAGCCAGCAGAATTAAAACCCAGAATTCGAACCCGGTGTTTCCGGGCTCGATTCTTGATTTCAACTATAAGGTCTGCGGCATCACTATCCTGCTGGGTACTCATAACCACAAGACTGCAAACCCTAAGCTCTGCACACCGATCAATTATCTCTGGAACGTCTGCCAAGGGCCCCAAAGTCACAACCAATTCCAACCTCCCCGGAATATCATCCAGAGACGAAAAAACATCTACTGTCGGCACTGGACACCCGGGTAACGCTCCACCAGCAGAGTGAATCATACAGACTCGGCAACCACCCCCGGCAACCAGATTATTGTAAACCTGCCACTCTTTACTCTGTCGATCACCAGAACAGGGGCTGACAATCGCAATTACAGAGACAGATGAGATTACAGGAGAGAAAAGTTTTTCGAGATTATAGATGCCCATAGTTT
>JAOZKP010000004.1 GCA_029935295.1 bacterium
AAGATCTCAAAGGACAAACCAAAAAAGCCCGGCTCCATAGCCGGGCTTTTTTCTCATCCATATAAATATTTTCACTGCCAATCTAAATTTGATGCTTTCGCGATTTACTTTGGATTTCACCCGCACCGTCTCGATTGGGGAAAAAACCGATGCAGGAATTTAAACGGAACGAGAGCAAATCAAGGTTGTAGCGTTCTCGACATCCATCAAGATCCGAAGCTACTCAAATGCAATTTTGTCAAGGATAAAGATTTGACCCCCAATCAGAGCCCCTCCTTTTCCTGTTGCTGTAATTTCTGCAAAACTTGGGGAAACGAACGACAGCAAGCGAACTCTTGGATGATAAAACGCCATTTTTCCTCAACTATGTTCCTAGGAATATGGGCAACCTTATCTTGCGTCGCAGGTTTCCTGTAAAAGCCGCTAAAGATCAAAGCCGGAACCGGGGCCGCCCGCCAACCGGGATCAGTCGGTAACTCAGGATGAATAAGAAGCATATCATAATCTGCCACAGCCAACGCCTTATCTGCAAAAATTTCATCTAGACCTCTTTTATCAACCACTGCTTCCACCTCAATTTCTGGTATATTCGATACGAAGCAATCTTCTTCAAGGTTCGATATAAACAATAGTTTCATTCTACCCCCCATTACCATTAAAGCGGAAATCGCCGCATTTAATCAGATATTACAGTTTAGATACTGAATTTTACCCTGATTCCAATTTACTTATACGAATAGCACCGACTAAGGTGTTGAAATCAAGAGCAGTCGCTCCGATTTTTTTAGAGGAAGGGCAGCTGTTCTATGTTGTCCTCCCGGCTGACCCTATTCAACGACTAGGGATTTCTCTGAGCTTCTGACGCAACTGGTTTATAGTAAATGGTTTCTGAATAAAACCCACGCAGCCTTTATCAAGGATATTCTGGGCCTGCCCATTAATACTATATCCGCTTGACAACAAAACCCGGATATCGGGATCAACAGATTTCAAGCGGTCAAAAACCTCCCCACCACCCATTTCCGGCATAATCATATCCAAAATGACAAGATCGATAGCAGCCGGGCTTTCCTCCAGTTTTTTCACTGCTTCCATACCATTACCAGCCACCAAAACCTGATGTCCCAAATGCTCGAGAATTTCCTGTCCGACATCCTGAATGAAAGATTCATCATCCACCAACAGTATCGTTAGTGGGGAACTCTCTTCTGTCTCGCCAACAATTTGTGTTTGTTCTTCCATAACCTTTTTGTCTGAAGCCGGCAGGTAAAGATTAAAGGTACTGCCATTCCCGGGTTCACTATAAACATTTACCAGCCCACGGTGGTTTTTCATTATTCCATACACTGATGCCAACCCCAATCCCGTCCCTCGCCCCAATTCCTTAGTGGTAAAAAATGGGTCAAAGATACGCTTCATGGTCTTTTCATCCATGCCTATTCCGGTGTCAGTAACCGAAATTTTCACATATTTCCCCGAGTCCAGGCCGTAAGGTTTGAGGTACATCTGATTCAATTCCAGATTTTCTGTCTGGAGATAAAGATCTCCCCCATAAGGCATGGCCTGTCCAGCATTGATGAAAAGATTTAACAGCACTTGATCTATCTGAGCTGTATCCACCTCCACCGACCATAGAGAATCATCCAATTTCAAATGAAGACTTATCTCTTTCTTTGTCCGCCCAAACATGTCGACACTCTTGCGGATAAGTTCATTCATCTGGGATGTCTTCACTTCATATTTACCACCTCGGGCAAACCCAAGGAGCTGTCCGGTCAACGATGTTGCACTCTGGATATATTCCTCAATCTTACTCAGATGTTCATAATGAGGATCTGAAGGCTCAGAATTCATCAATACTAACGATGTCCTTCCTTGAATACCCATGAGCAGATTATTGAAATCATGAGCGACCCCACCTGCGAGGATACCGATGGACTCCATTTTCTGGGCTTGGTGAAACTTATCTTCCGCTCGTTTTTTCTCCGTCTCAGCTTTTTTACGCCCAGTAATTACCTCAGTAAACATAATAAGGCCGCCAATTTTACCATCAGGCTGCCGCCAGGGATGCAGCTCACGGCGCACCCAGTCAAGGGTACCATTAAGCCGCGGAAAATCCTCTTCCTCATTTATTAAACTCTGACCAGCAAGACATTGCCGATGTTCTTCTTTCCACTTGTCAGGAATATCCTGAAAAATATCATAATGACATTGACCAGTCAAATCTCTATCTTCCAAGCCATAATCAAGTTCCCAGCGGCGGCTGTAAGTCAGGTAGCACATATCAAGATCACACATAGCGACGGCTGCGGGGGTATGCGCTATAAAGAGTTTAAGTAACTCCTCTTTTTGTTCAAGCTCCTGTCGCACTCTGCAGGCGATGTCAACCTCCGCTTCAAGCTCGGTTATTCGCTGTTGTAAAACTTCCTTACTTTGAGCTGACTCCATTACATTTTCCTCTTTTCGCTCACTGTAATTCAATAACCATTATTTTTATTGCTTAAAGCACATTCTTCTCGTGGACACTATACCCTTTTTGATCTAATGGCAATAAAAAACCCGGTCATTTCTGATCGGGTTTCTGTCTTTTTCGAAGGTTGCAATCAACTGGCCATATCAGGTCACTAATGCCCCGGCAGACCGCGCTCCAGAAGACTGCGATTATAGGCCGAAATTATATCCTGACGCGAAACCATACCCACCATACGGCGGGAATTGTCATCAGCAACAACCGGCAGGTAATCGATATTACGCGAACCGATCTTGCGTAAGGCGTCACTCAGATTCTCATGAGCAGTCACTGTCAACACCTTGCTCTTGGCAAGCTCTTTGGCAACGATAAGATCTTCAAGTTCCTGTTCATAAACCAGCTCCCTAAGATCCTGAATACTCAGGATACCACTCAGCAGACCTTTACTGTCAACTACCGGAAAAGTTGTTTTTCGTGAATGCGGCAGAAACTGGAGCAGGGATTTGAGTTTCATCGTCTCGGGAATGGTTTCCAGGGCGCCACGAAACATAACATCGCCAATCTTGATAGAACGCATCAGATTAACCTCACGACCATCCTCCAGATGAATACCTTCACGAGCCAGGCCGAAGGTGTCAATCCCTTCTCGTTCAATACTGCGGGCCACCATAATCCCGACGACGGTGGCAAACATTGCCGGAAGAATAATCTGTGACTCTCCGGTTAATTCATAGGCAAGAAAGATTGCGGTTAACGGAGCATGGGTCACTGCTGACAGGAAGGCCCCCAATCCGACTACGGCATAGCCGTCCGGAGACATCACAATATTGGGAAACAGGGTGGTGGCAATCTGGCCGCAACCCGAACCCAACACCACGCCGATAAACATAATCGGCGCAAAAAGCCCCCCGGCACCACCCGAGCCCAGACAGATAGATGTCGCCAGAATTTTCATAAGAACTAGAGCTAAAGCCATATACCAAATTGGTGGAAACTGGAATATCTGCCCCATTTTCCCATAAACATCCCCCATAACCTGCGGGAAAAAGACACCTATAAGGCCGACCAGAAGACCACCGAGAGCCGGTTTCAAATAACGAGGGAAACGAAGCTTCGTAAAGAAGTCCTGAACTAAGTAAAAGAATCTAATAAACAATGCTGCAAAGCAGCCAATCACGATTCCCATTGCCACATAAACCAAAAGCTCACGGAAACTTCCCAGAGAAAATTCCGGGGTCACAAAGAGGCGTTCATTACCGAAAATCAACCGGGTCGAAACCACCGAGGTGGCCGCAGCGATGACCACCGGCGTAAAGATTGCCAGACCGATATCACCCATCATGATGATTTCCAGAGCAAAAAAGACGCCGGAAATCGGTGCGTTAAAGGTTGCGGCAATCCCGCCGGCAACCCCGCAGGCAATCAAAAGCCGTACCCGACCCTGATTAAAGGAGAAAAATCCAGCTACCATCTGGCCGATGGAGCCGCCGATTGTCGCAATCGGCCCCTCCTGCCCGGCCGAACCGCCGCTGCCGATTGTTATCGCCGGAGCCAGAATTTTAATCCAGATATTGCGCCGGGCCAAACGTCCGCGACTCAAATTAACCGTTTTCAAGAAATTGGGCAGGCCGTAACCGCAGACATAACCCGGCATTGCCATTTCCAGCGGGATCAGGAGCAGACCGCCACACATCGGTATCAGAGGCAGGAGATAGACCTTCCAGCCGCCATCCGCCACCCCGAGAACTTCTAAACCAGAAACAAAAAGGTGCTCATGAAAAAATTCAATGGCAAAATGCAAACCCCAGTTCCCGAAAGCACTCAGAACACCAATCAGAATGGCAAGAAAGATCAGAAAATAGTTCTCCGACACACCAAAACGGATTTTCAAACGAACTATCTTGTTTATAAGTTTTTTTCTGGATAACATTTCTTGTTCTCAGGTTTGGAAATCAATGTAACTATTCAGCTATATCTCACAAGTTGTCAAGATTGGGGTCATTGCTGGTACAAGGTGCGTCTGCACCCCCTCTGGCTTCGCTGTGAGCGTAGCGAGGGAGTACTCTTGGAGTGTGACCCCGTTTATGTGGGCGAAACAATGTTCGACACCATTGGTTATAACTTAATGGCAACCCTACTCCACGGTCACACTTTTTGCTAGATTACGGGGCTGATCAACATCTGTGCCCTTGAGTACGGCGGTGTAGTAAGCCAAGAGCTGCAGCGGCACAACGTAGAGCAGCGGATTCAGCTCTTCACCGACGACATCAACGATAAAATGATCCAGTTTGTCGATTTCAGCCGAGATCTCAAGATCGGGGCCGGAAAAAATCAGCAGACGGCCGTCGCGGGCGGCAACCTCCTGAAAGTTGCTGACAATCTTTTCCAAATGACGATCCGGCGGTGCCAAAACCACCACCGGCATCGACTCATCGATCAGGGCAATCGGGCCGTGCTTCATCTCTCCGGCAGGATAGCCTTCAGCATGGATATAGGAAATTTCTTTTAATTTCAGGGCCCCTTCGAGAGCGATCGGGAAATTAAGCCCGCGGGCAAGATAAAGATAATCATCTACCAGATGATAACGCCGCGCCATCAGCTCAAGATCAGCGGCCCGAGCCAACACTTTTTCAATCGCCACCGGCAGATGCAGAAGTTCCTGCACGTATTCTCCTACCTCTGCAGAAGTCAAACTTTCCCGAATTGTCGCAATCTCCAGACTGAGCAGAAAAAGCGCCGTCAGCTGAGTTGTAAAAGCTTTAGTTGAAGCGACCCCGATTTCAGGCCCGGCATGGGTATAGAGTACCCCGTCGCAGAGCCGGGCAATACTGCTCTCCATAACATTACAGATTGCCAGCAGCGTAGCCCCCCGGCGGCGGGCTTCCTGCAGGGCGGCCAGAGTATCTGCGGTTTCACCCGATTGGGATATACCAATCACCAGGGTATCCGGCCCCACCAGTGGATCACGGTAACGGAATTCCGAGGCGATATCAACCTCCGCCGGAATCCGGGCGAGATTTTCAAGCCAGTATTTTGCCACCAACCCAGCGTGCCAGGAGGTACCGCAGGCAATTATTTTAATCTCTTTAAAAGAGTGCCACTGCTCCTGAGAGAAACCAATTTCAGTAAGATCCACACCGCTGCGATCTTCATTGAGACGGCCCAGCAAAGTATTACTGACAGCATCAGGCTGCTCAAAAATTTCTTTCAGCATGAAATGTTTATAGCCGCTCTTCTCCGCCATAATCGGATCCCAGGAGATCCGCCGCACCTCTTTTTCGTGCTGAGCCCCATCATCAAGACCGACTACCTTCATCCCCTGGTCATCAAAGACCGCCATCTCGCCATCATCAAGAAAGATAACATCTTTCGACCAGGCCAGAAGTGCGGGGATATCTGAGGCCACAAAATATTCGCCAACATTTTCACCCAGAGCCATCACCAGAGGGCTGCTCTGCCGGGCAACAATCATTTTTTCCGGCGCCTTCTCATAGAGTACGGCCAGAGCATAAGTACCGCGTACCCGCAGCAGTGACTGGCTGACCGCCTGCTCAAAATCAGCTCCGGACTGCAACGCCCGGACAATCAGGTGGCTGAGCACCTCAGTATCAGTTTCCGAGGAAAAAATATGACCAAGACCAATTAACTCGCGCCGCAATTCAAGATAGTTCTCGATAATGCCGTTATGGACTACTACCACCCCTTCATGTTTATGCGGATGGGCATTGGCTTCGGTCGGCCGCCCGTGGGTCGCCCAGCGGGTATGACCGATCACCGGCGTTCCATGTAGCTGCTGTTCGCGAATTTTTTCCTCAAGCCCGATCAACTTGCCGACACTGCGATGAATCGCAATTTTACCCTGCTCCAGGATAGCGATTCCAGCTGAATCATAGCCGCGATACTCAAGTTTCCGCAAACCATCCAGAACTACCGGCACCCCGTTTTTCGGACCCATGTAAGCAACGATTCCACACATATTATTTCTCCTCGTTTGCCTGACGCCGCCAGGCCATACCTTTACCGGAAAATTCTTTCTGCCGGGTACGCGTAGTGACAATCGCATTGGCAGCCACATTCTTAGTAACTGTCGAACCGGCCCCAACCAGAACATCATCACCCAGGGTTACGGGTGCCACCAATTGGGAATCTGAACCGACAAAAACCCGCTTGCCAATTACCGTCTTAAACTTGTTGAAGCCATCATAGTTACAGGTAATCGTCCCGGCACCAAGATTACTGCCGGCACCAACTTCAGCATCACCGATATAGGCAAGGTGTGAAGCTTTAGCCCCTTTACCGAAATTAACTTTTTTGGTCTCGACAAAATTTCCAATCTTGGCCTCAGCCCCGATCACCGAACCCGGACGAATCCGGGCGAAAGGACCAATCATTGCCCACTCCCCGATTTCAGCATCTTCGAGAACAGAATAAGGTTTAATATCGACGTTATCAGAAATGATAGAATTTTTAATCTGGGCGCCAGCGCCAACATAGCAATCATCACCGATCGTGGTCGCCCCGAGCAAACTTACTCCCGGACTTATTTCTGAATCCTGACCAATTTTAACATCCGGCCCGATCAATACCGTTTCTGAGGAACGGACGGTAACGCCATTATCAAGCCAGTATCGGGATATCCGCGCGGCCATAAATGTTTCTAACTGAATCAGATCTGAACGGGTATTGATCCCCAGAATCTCACGACTGTCGACAACATCGTAAATTGACGTTGCCGCCCCCTGACGCCGGGCAAAGGCAACCATATCCGTCAGATAGTATTCCCCCTGGGCATTATCACAATCAGTCTCGGCCAAAGCGTCCCGCAGCAAATCGATATCTACAATATATGTGCCGGAATTAATCCGCTTGACTGTAAGCTGTTCCGGGGTTGCATCTTTGGCCTCAACAATTTCAAGCGGAGCCCCGGCAGCATCAATCAGGACCCGACCGTAACTTGCCCCGTCACTTAAAACAGCAGTAAGGATCGACATTTTTGCCTGCGCCTGACAATGTTTGTCATAAAAATTCTTCAATGTCTCAACTGTCAGAAGCGGCACATCACCACAGAGAATCAGCACACTTCCAGAAACGCCATCAAGATTTTGCAAACCGGCAGCAACGGCATCAGCTGTACCTTTCGCTGTAAACTGGATTGCCCAATCGACATTAAATGACGGCGCAAGAGTTGATTTGACCTTTTCCCCAACTTCATCACCGCCGATCACAACGACTGGTTTTTCAATACCGACACTCGACAGCAGCCGCAAAGGATAAGCGAGTAGCGGTTCCCCCAAGATTTCATGCAGAACTTTCGGCACTTTAGAGTGCATTCTGGTACCGCGTCCGGCAGCTAAAACAATAGCAGTTAAATCTTGCATTTCATCCCCCACTTAAACGCAAAAAACGGGAGCTTTTAAACTCCCGTTTCCAGGCTTATAGCCCGTAAAAATTCGAATCCTTATATCAAATCAAATCTTGGCAACTAAAATCCGGTTCATAGCCCGATCTAAAGCTGCCATCTCCTCAAAATAATCCTTCTCTTCAGGACTGATCTCAGCCAAACGCCCTTCGGCCCGTTGCCGGGCTCGTTCAGCCCGATCGACATCTATTTCATCAGAGAGTTCAGCCGCATCCAGTAACACAATAACCTGATGATACTCAACTTCAGCATATCCATGTGAAACGGCAACATGCTTCATTTGATTACCCTGGCGATAGATCAACTGCCCGACACTTACGGTCGCAAGGAAAGGTGTATGGCCGGGAAGAACCCCAAACTGTCCCTCTTCTCCTGGAGCTATAACCTCATCGACTTCAACATCAAGTACTTCTCGATAAGGGCTCGCTATCTTAAGACGTATCTTATCACTTTCCATAACTGTAGAATCTCACAACAGGCTTTTAGCGGTTAACCTCAAACAAGCAGAAAAAACCGACTTCTTATGCACCAAGGGTCTTGGCTTTTTCAACTACTTCTTCAATCCCACCGACCATATAGAAGGCCTGCTCAGGCAGATCATCATATTTACCCGACAGAATTTCCTCAAAGCCGCGAATTGTATCTTCAAGTTTAACATAGACACCCGGGGTTCCGGTAAACTCTTCCGCAACATGGAAAGGCTGTGAAAGAAAACGCTGAATCTTACGGGCGCGGTTAACCAGCTGTTTATCCTCTTCCGAGAGCTCGTCCATACCCAGAATTGCGATAATATCCTGCAGATCTTTGTAGCGCTGCAATACCAGCTGCACGTCACGGGCAATTTTATAATGTTTCTCGCCGAGAATACGGGGATCAAGAATACGTGAAGATGAATCCAGAGGGTCAACCGCAGGATAGATACCAAGTTCCGCAATCTGCCGCGAAAGAACGGTGGTTGCATCAAGATGAGCAAATGAGGTTGCCGGAGCCGGGTCAGTCAAGTCATCGGCAGGTACGTAAATCGCCTGAACCGAGGTAATCGAACCCTTCTTAGTCGTAGTAATCCGCTCCTGTAATTCACCCATTTCCGTAGCCAAATTAGGTTGGTAACCAACCGCTGAAGGCATACGACCAAGGAGAGCCGAAACTTCAGAACCGGCCTGAGTAAAACGGAAGATATTGTCAATAAAGAGAAGCACATCCTGGCCCTCTTCATCACGAAAGTATTCAGCAACAGTCAAAGCGGAAAGTCCGACCCTAAGACGCGCTCCTGGAGGCTCATTCATCTGCCCGTAAACCAGGGCTGCTTTTTCGAGAACACCGGAATCTTTCATCTCGTGCCAGAGATCGTTACCTTCGCGGGTACGTTCACCAACGCCGCCAAAAACGGAGTAACCACCGTGCTGGGTCGCAATATTATTAATAAGCTCCATGATAACAACAGTCTTACCAACTCCAGCGCCGCCGAAGAGACCAATTTTCCCGCCCTTAACATAAGGTGCGAGCATATCAATAACCTTGATCCCGGTTTCCAAGGCCTCAAGTTCTGTACTCTGTTCTTCATAAGAAGGTGCCGGCCGATGAATCGGATAACGCTTTTTCTCACCAATCGGGCCCATCTCGTCAACCGGGTCACCGATAACATTTACGATTCGACCCAAAACTTCATGGCCAACCGGCATCGTCATCATCTCACCCAGATCCCAAACTGCCGTGCCGCGTACAAGACCATCCGTGGAATCCATTGAAACCGCACGAACTGTATTCTCACCCAGATGTGATGCAACCTCACAGACCAGATTCCAATCATCGTCATTAAGCGATTTATTGGTAATCCGCAGAGCATTGAAAATCGGGGGCAGTTTTCCTTTTTCAAACTCCACGTCAACTACAGGACCAATTACCTGGGTTATTCTGCCAATGTTCTTATCGCTCATTACCTTGTACCTCTTAATCGGTTTTATTTATATTAACTTATTTTTTATAAAAAAGTATTTGACTTGACTTAATTTAAGGCCTCGGCCCCACTGACGATTTCCATAAGCTCAGTTGTAATCGCCGCCTGCCGGGCCCGATTATAAATAAGTGTCAATTTTGCCGTCATCTCAGTTGCATTATTAGTCGCCGAATCCATTGCTGTCATCCGTGAACCATGTTCACTGGCAATTGATTCTAGCAGCATTCTAAAAATCTGGGTTGATATATAACGGGGAATAATGTCCGCAAGTAAAGCCCCTTCTGAAGGTTCATAGAGATACTCAACCGGAAACTCATCTTCAGCCAGAGCTTTAGGCTCCAACGGCAGCAGACGCTTAACCTGTACAGTCTGGGTCATTGCCGACTGGAAATCGGTGTAGGCAACATAAACAGCATCAACCTCACCTTCAACATAGCGGTCAATGACCGGACGAGCAATCGCTTCAGCTTGAGAAAAACTGGTGCTTCCGGGATTTAACTCCTCAGTCTGGAACTCCCAACCCCGGCGGCGGTAATAATCACGCGCCTTGCGGCCAACTACACTCAGAAGTACCGATTCATCTTCAGTGCCTCTCTCCTTCAGAAAAATGTCCGCCGCTTTCGTGACATTGGTATTGAAACCGCCACAAAGACCGCGATCTGAAGTAATCACCAGCAGCTCAACCTTCTTCTCCTCGCGCCGTTCTAAAAGCGGGTGTTTACCCGGTTTTACCCGAACTGCAAGGCTGGCTAGCACATCACTCATTTTCGCAGCGTAGGGACGGGCCTGAACGACACTGTCCTGCGCCTTTTTGAGCTTGGATGCGGCCACCATCTGCATCGCTTTGGTGATCTGCTGAGTGCTCTTGACACTGTTAATGCGTTTTCTAATATCTTTAAGATTCGCCATCTATCAATAATCCTGGTTTCAGGCTAAGACTTAATCAACTATAAACCAATCTTCAAAAAGAGTGGAATGAACCTCAATTAAACAAGGCTTAAAATTTTACGCCTTAAAAACTTCCTTGAAAGCGTTCAGAGCATCTTCAAGGTTGCCCTTAACTTCATCATCAATTTTCTTTTTCTCTTGCACAGCATCGATAAGTGAAGAATAGTTCGCTGCCAGGAAATTGAACAGCTCTTCTTCGTAACGCAGAAGAATCTCGACATCGTAATCATCCAAAAAGCCATTAATCGCCGCATAGATGATAACAACTTGTTTTTCCATGGGGAAGGGAGAGTACTGATCCTGTTTAAGAATTTCAACCAAACGTACGCCCCGAGCTAACATTGCCTGGGTAGTTTTGTCAAGATCACTACCAAACTGAGCAAAGGCCGCCATTTCCCGATACTGGGCAAGATCCAGACGCAAAGTACCGGCAACCTGTTTCATCGCTTTAACCTGGGCTGAGCCGCCGACCCGGGAAACCGAGAGACCAACGTTAATTGCGGGTCTGATACCGGAGTAGAAAAGATCTGATTCAAGGAAGATCTGACCGTCAGTAATTGAAATTACGTTGGTCGGAATATAAGCGGATACGTCACCGGCCTGAGTTTCAATGATCGGCAATGCGGTCAAGGAGCCTCCGCCACGTTCATCACTCATTTTTGCAGCCCGTTCAAGCAAACGTGAATGAACGTAGAAAACATCACCCGGATAAGCTTCACGACCCGGAGGACGACGCAGCAAAAGTGAGAGCTGACGATAGGCTACCGCCTGTTTCGAAAGATCATCATAAATAATTAGAGCATGTTTACCGCTATCGCGGAAATACTCACCCATGGTTACCCCGGTATAGGGAGAAATAAACTGCAATGGTGCCGGTTCACTCGCAGTAGAAGCAACAACGGTTGTATACTCCATCGCGCCATGCTCTTCAAGTTTGGCAACTACCTGCGCAACAGTTGAACGCTTCTGCCCGATCGCAACATAGATACAGTAAACATCGGTATTTTTCTGATTAATAATAGTATCAAGGGCAACTGCAGTTTTACCAGTCTGCCGATCACCAATAATAAGCTCACGCTGGCCACGACCAATTGGAACCATTGAGTCAATCGCTTTAAGTCCAGTCTGCAACGGCTCGGATACTGACTGCCGATCAACAATTCCTGGAGCTTTGACCTCTACCCGGCGAGCCTGATCAGTATCAATCGGCCCTTTGCCATCGATCGGCTGACCCAAAGCATTCACAACCCGACCTAAAAGAGCTTCACCAACCGGAACCTCAACGATACGGCCGGTACGTTTAACTTCGTCACCTTCACCGATTTCGATATCTTCACCGAAAAGTGCAGCGCCGACATTGTCTTCTTCAAGGTTAAGAACCATACCGTAAATATCATGCGGGAACAACAGAAGCTCCCCAGCCATGGCATTCTCCAGGCCATAAATACGCGCGATCCCATCACCAACCGTCAGGATGGTTCCGGTTTCACTAACCTCTACCTTCTTCTCATAGTTTTCTATCTGATCTTTGATAATTTGACTTATCTCTTCAGCGCGTAATTCCATGGCCTCTTACTACTCCCTAAAAAACAGTTTCTTTAGTGCCTTACAGGTTATTTTTCTATTTGAAAAAACATAAAAATATTCTGATAAAAGCACTTACTTGCGAGCCCAGCCCGCGTTAGTTGTGATAAACCGTCTCTAAAACTTAACTTTTATATAAAAATCACCGTTAAATAAACGGTCGTATTTTTCAACCAGTAAAACTTATGCGCAAAGCGCCTCGCCCATCTGTTTAAGCTGAGTTTTTATGCTGCCGTCATAAACCATACCACCATAACGGGCAACTACCCCCCCAAGCAAACTCTTATCAACCGACACTTCAAGTTCAACCTCTTTACCGGTCAGTTTAGAAAATTCAGCCTTAAGTTTGGTAATAGATTTCTTATCCAGTTTTGCGGCACTGGCAACCTCCACCTTGAGCCGGCCTTCGGCATCATCAACCAGACGGCTGAAATTTTCAGCCACCAAACTGACATAGGTGAGTTTATTTTTATCAACCAGAAGACTCAAAAGAGAGTGCAACGACTTAGATAAATCAAATTTAGCCAGTATCGCATTGAGTACGGCTTTTCTTTCGACAGTCTCAAAAACCGGGTTAAAGAGAACCCCACGCAATTCCGACTCTTTATCGAAGAAAGCAACAATCTCGCTCAACTCTGATTGCGCTTCAGTCAAACGCCCTTGCTCTTTGGCTAACTCAAAATAAGCCCTGGCATATCTTTTGGCAATAATATCGCGAATCAACTTACGTCCTCACTACTTTTTCGAGATAATTTTCGACCATCCGCTGACGATCGCTGTCATCGACATTCTCTTTCACCAGACGTTCGGCAACTTCAACTGCCAGTTTCGCGGCTTCATTCCGCAGACTGCGCTGGGCTGAAGCAACTTCCTGATCCGCCATCTGCCGCGCCTGCAGCTTGAGTTTCGCCACCAAAGCCTCAGTCTCCTGCCGCATACGTTCCTGCTCACGCTCGGCTTCAAGCCGGGACTTCTCTTCCATAGCTTTAAGCTCATCTTCGAGCCCGGCAAGTTTCGCCTGATAATCATTGAAGATTTTTTCTGCGGCAACCTTGGCGTCCTGGGCTTCTGAAACCCCCTGCTGCAAGGACTCACGCCGTCCGACAAAAAATTCACGAACCGGTTTACCGGCAAATTTAATTATGACCCACAGCAAAATAGAAATATTAAGTATACGCCAGAGGAAATCTTTCAGCAACGGCATCGGATCTTCCATCAGGAGTGCGAAGAGGCTCTTATGCTCGGCACCCCCGGTTTCTGAGGCCTGAGCCGCCGCCACCAACAATCCCACCAGAACCACTGCCAAAACAATTTTTCCGGCATTTTTTTGCAAGCGAATCTTCATTCCGTTCTATCCCTCGTCTTTCAAAAAAGGCAGATTAAATTTTCTTATCCAAAACCTTGCCCGCAATCTCACGTGCCAAGCCATCAACATTAGCAACCAACTCTTTGCGCACAACTTCTATATCATGACGCACCCGGTCCCGGGCCGATTCAACCTGAGCCTGGGCCTCCTCCCGCGCCTTGTCCATCAATTCTCGAGACTCTTTACCAGCGCTCTCCCGCATAGCCGAAGTCCGGGCAAACAACTCCTCTTTAGCAGCAGTCAGACGAACCCTATAGTCCTCCTGATTTTTCCCAGCCTGTTCCTGCATATCCTGGGCACTGGCAAACGTCCCTTCAACCTTGGCTTTCCGCGCATCGATAATCCGCAAGACCGGCTTGAAAAGGAAAAAATTCAAGAAGATCATCAGGCTAACAAAGATGCCCCACTGAATTAATAATGTCGCATTAAGATCAATCACAACCGCTAATCTCCTAGAAAAAGATACGTTATTTGCAGGTTAAACACAGGCCAGACTGATTCACTGATTTCAAGTGGTCTGCCGTCAAATAAAACGTAGTGTAACTGACAAATCAGCTTCTTTAATCCCAACCCAATACATGAGCCGTTCAACAAATTTGCCACTCACTATAAAGCGGCGCCTAGTTATCATAGCTAACGTTTTCAAGTCAAGGTTTTTTTATACTTTTTCCCCACCCCATAATAACTTAATAATTATTAAAAAAATCAACTGCAAAAAACCAGATTTTCCATTAACAAGATTAACGTCGGCGAAAGTTTTGCTGATGAATAGTTACAAAAAATCTTGACATCACACTACAATTAATTGTAACTTCGAACTACATGTAAAGATCATAAACCCTTCCATTGACTTATCGGCACATCTATGGATAAGAAGAATGCTACTCACAGGACTCATACATATAGTCCGCTCACAGCTTACCACCCGATCTTTAGTCAAAGACGGATTGAACAGGTGCGGCATTTCGCCCTAGCTTTCGTTCTGCTTTTTCTTTTCTGGCTTTTGCTCTCAGGTCATTATGACATTTTCCACATCTCAATCGGTATTTTTTGCTGCCTTTTTATATCCTATACCTCGGGTGATTTTTTATTTCTTCATATCGGCGCTGGGGATACACACCTCATTATCCCACGCCTTTTGATGTACATCCCGTGGCTCTTTTATCAGATTGTTTCCTCCAACATTCATCTTGTAAAGCTTGTATTTTCACCTATCAATCGACTCAATCCACGGATCCTGCCCTACCAGGTTAAGTTAACCAACGGCCTGTCCCTGGTAACCTTAGCCAACTCAATAACCTTGACCCCTGGCACCATTACAATTGAGCTTGAAGATAACACCTTCTTCATCCACGCCATCGATGATGCTTCAGCTAATGACCTTCTAACCGGAGAGATGGAAAATCGGGTGGACAAAGTTTTTCTACCAATTGCCCACACGAAAAAAAGATCGCGGGAAATGCTGGCAGCCGAAGCTGACAACCTGATTGTCAAAACCGTGGTTCGCCTTTTCACTCCTTTCATCCAGATATATGCTCTCTACGTTATCGCCCACGGCCACTATTCGCCCGGCGGTGGATTTCAGGGCGGTGTTATCCTGGCAGCCGGCATTATCTTACTCTCACTTGCATTCGGACTCAAAAAAACCCTGACGAAAATCACCGAGAGACTAATCGTTATGCTCAGCAGTCTCGGGGTCCTGATCTACGGTGGCATCGGCCTTCTCTGCCTCCTTTTAGGCGGCAATTATCTTGACTACAAGGAACTTGACATCTTGCTCAACATTGGAATTCCGCAGGCTCGTTCGATGGGGATCCTAGGAGTTGAAATAGGAGTCGGGATTGCGGTAATGGCCTGCATGATCTCAATCTTTTATGACATTGCTACAGCTGGTGACCTTCCTGACCATAATCAATCTGTTGATGAGAACATAGAAAGCTTTAATCCCGGAGACAGCAATTAATGGAGAGTTTTTTTCTTGGTGTCTGCCTATTTCTCTGCCTCCTGGTACTACCTTGCCTCTATAGGGCTATCGTCGGACCAACCGTTATTGACCGCATGGTTGCAATTGGTGCTATCGGCACCAAGACACTGGTTATACTGGTTTTGATGGGGTTTTTGTACAAACGTATTGCTATGTTTATCGATATCAGCATGGTATACGCAATCTTAAATTTTATCAGCACCTTGGCAGCAGCCCGCTATTTTGAAGTAAAAGGAGAAATTTAGAATGACTGTCGCTGACATTCTAACCATAATTTTCCTTGTCACCGGGTGTTTTCTGTTTATGACTGGCTCAATTGGTCTGGTTCGTTTCCCTGATTTTTATACCCGAATGCACGCCACCGGTAAGAGTGACACCCTGGCAGTTCTTTTTTGCCTCTTCGGGGTTGCGATCTACCATGGACTGACCCTGGACAGCATCAAGCTGGTACTGATTGCAGTCTTTGTTTTTATTGCCAATCCGACCGGTACCCACTCTATCTGTCGGGCAGCGTTTCGCTGCAATATCAAACCCTGGACCAGAAAAAAGGGAAAGTAAGGCATGATCTGGCAACTGGATATACTTCTCCTCATATTTATCGTCGTCTGCGCTATCGCTGCCATAAATATCAAGGATTTAATGGGGGCTGTGATTATTCTCGGAGCCTACAGCTTTTTCATGTGCCTGCTCTGGACGGAAATGGGGGCAGTTGATGTTGCCTTCACTGAAGCCTCGGTTGGGGCCGGCATCAGCACGGTTCTTTTCATTGCGGCCGTCAACCGAACCGCGAGGAGGTCAAAAGACTAGTGCGAAACTGGTTCAAATTAATTTCTATGGCTGCGGTAATAATAACCGGCGCCCTCCTGATTTACGGAACCCACGACATGCCCGCTTGGGGTGATCCTGATTCACCAGCCAACAGCCATGTCTCACCCCGATATATTACTGAGGCGACAAAGAAAACTGCCACCCCCAATATTGTCTCAGCGGTCTTGGCTGACTACAGAAGTTACGATACCCTGGGTGAATCGGCGGTTATTTTTACTGCTTCAATCTCCTGTTTTTTTCTCCTGCGCCGGATTCGCAATAAAGAGGATCATAATGACTGAATACATCCTCGCAAAATACAACTACTGGATCTATGTTGTCCTGATGATGATTGGCCTCTACGCCATGATGGGAAAACGTAACCTGGTCAAAAAATTGATCGGCATGAATATCTTCCAGACCTCTATCATTCTTCTGTTTGTCTCAACCGGGGTCAAAAAGGGCGGAGCAACTGTGCCGATCCTGATGCATGCTGGCCATGAACATGGAGCACAATTAATTCAGGTGTCTGACTATTTGAACCCATTACCGCATGTTTTAATGCTGACAGCCATTGTTGTCTCGATTGCAACTACCGGAGTTGCCCTGGCAACTCTTATCCTGATCTACAAGCGCTACCACACATTAGAAGAAGATGAGATCTTGGCCATCAGGAGGGAGTCTCGCGCGTACAAGACACCGCGGATATTGAATCCCACTGATTGATGCCGTCATCCGTAGACATCTTTTTCAAACTTTCACAAAACCGATCATTAGGTTTGTCTTTCTCAAGGAAGCTTTACATAAATAATGAGTGATCAACTGCCCGCCTTAATCATTGTTGCCCCGTTGCTCGGAGCCTTTTTGACGCCGATCATCGGCTGGTGGAATCGCCACCTGAGCCATCCCTGGGTTCTAATGGTACTGACAATTCCGCTCTACGCAGCTTATAGCTCACTCTTTAAGGTTATAAAAAACGGACCTTTCGGCTATAATCTCGGAGGCTGGGCTCCACCCTGGGGCATCGAATACCGGATCGATTACTTAAGTGCCATGATGCTGGTGCTGATCACAACTATCGGATTTTTAGCCGCAATCAACGCAAAATCTGCTGGCAATACCGAATTCAAAGGCAAAGAGGCACAATTCTACACCCTTTTTCTTCTGCAGATTACAGGTTTTCTCGGAATTGTTATCACCGGCGATCTTTTTAACGTCTTTGTATTTCTCGAAATTTCCTCCCTTTCCGGATACGGCCTTATCGCTCACGGCGAAGAAGGGGCCCCGATGGCGACCTTCAACTATATTATTATCGGTACTATCGGTGCCAGCTTTTACCTGCTCGGGGTCGGCTATCTCTATATGGCGACCGGCTCTTTGAATATTGCTGATCTGGCAACCCTGCTACCTGCCCTCTACCACTCGAAAATGGTGCTTGTCGGTTTTGCCTTCTTCACCACCGGGGTTGCCATCAAGATGGGACTTTTTCCGCTCCATATCTGGATGCCGGATGCCTACACAACTGCCCCGAATTCGGTCAGCACCCTGATTGCTCCATTGATGACCAAGGTTGCAGCCTACCTTTTGATTCGTATTCTATTTACGCTTTTTAAACCTGACTTTGCACTCTCAGTCGTCCCGATTGCGACTATCTTAGGCTGGCTCGCGGTGGCCGCCATAGTGGTCGGCGGGGTTAAAGCCTTAGCTCAAACCGATATCAAACGCATGGTCACCTATATTATGGTTGCCGAAGTGGGCTATATCGTCATGGGCATAAGCGTCATGAACCGGGCCGGCTTAACCGGAGCAATACTCCACATTATCAACGATGCATGTATGCTTCTCTGCCTCTTTCTGGTTATCGGAGCAATCTCATTTAAAGGGCATGGTCGCGAGATCTATCATTTTCAAAATCTCAATAAAAAGATGCCCTTGACCATGGCGGCATTTGTGATTGTCGCTCTTTCAATGTGCGGCATCCCGCCGGCCTGCGGTTTTTTCAGCAAATGGTATCTGATCATGGGTACTATCGTCGCCAAACAGTGGGTTTTCACTGCCACCCTGCTGGCTAGCAGCCTGATAAATGCGGTTCTTTTTTTCCGTATTATCGAAAAAGCCTATCTGGCACCACCGGAAGACGTAGCCGCCGGCCTTGATCATACGGAAGCAGTTATTATTACCCGCGATAAAGTACCACTCACCATGATAGTACCGATCTTAATAAGCGCAGCGATAATCCTTATTCTCGGGCCATTAAGCGGGAAGATCATTGAAACTGTGATCCAGCATGCAGTACCGGCAATTTTTTAGCTAAAAAATTGGTTTATTCGTTACAACTCGGAATAAGTAAAAATTTAATGTAAGGACTTTTGTTTTATGGGTGAGGTGATCTATTCGGCGAAACCATTGTGGGCTGTACTGGTCTCAATGGGAGCCGCCTTTCTGATCCTTTTGACCGGCGAAAAAGCCCGGAATTTGAGAGAGAGCTGGACTATTCTTGCGGCACTGATCAAGTTCGGACTGGTCTTTTCCCTGATCAAACCGGTCCTGGCGGGGAAAACAATTGAATACACCCTGATTACCCTGCTGCCCGGGGTTGCACTCCAGTTTCGTGTAGACGCTTTCGGACTGCTTTTCGGAGTAGTTGCAGCAACTTTGTGGATCCCGACCTCATTCTACTCAATCGGCTATGTCAGAACCCTTAATGAACACGGCCAGAGCCGCTACTTTTTCAGCTTCGCAATGTGTCTCTCGGCGGCCATCGGGGTCGCCTTTGCCGGCAACCTTCTGACCCTGCTGATCTTCTATGAAATCCTGACAATAGCGACTTGGCCGCTGGTCATTCACCATGAAGACACAAGTGCGATTGCCGGGGGCCGAAAATACCTGGTCTACACCCTGACTGCGGGCTGTATCCTGCTGCTGGCAATCGGCATAACCTATTCGTTGGCCGGCACTCTAGACTTTGTCGGCGGCGGTTTTCTCGCAGGTCACGGCTCACCCGGCCTGCTGATTTTACTTTTGACCCTATTTATTGCCGGGTTCGGGGTTAAAGCCGGAATCATGCCCTTCCACGAATGGCTTCCATCGGCGATGGTCGCTCCGACTCCGGTCAGCGCCCTGCTCCATGCGGTCGCAGTTGTTAAAGCCGGGGTTTTTGGTTGTGTCCGGGTCATCCTCTTTGTCTTCGGGCCGGAGCTTTTACAACAACTCGGAGTCTGGACGATTTTGGCCGGGGTTGTAGCCTTTACGGTGGTTGCCGCCGGGCTTTTAGCCCTGGGTCAGGATCATCTCAAACGGCGGCTCGCATTTTCCACCATCAACAATCTAGCGCTGATTATTTTAGGCGTCAGCCTGCTGAGTAAAAATGCCATGACCGGCGGCATTCTCCATATTGCCAATCATGCTTTTATGAAGATCACCCTCTTCTTCTGTGCCGGGGCAATCTACGCTAAAACGCATAAAGATCATGTCAGCCAACTCGATGGTTTGGGCCGCCAGATGCCTTTCACCTTTGCCGCTTTCGCGATTGCCTCCATGGGACTGTGCGGCCTGCCACCGGTAAATGGTTTTATCAGTAAATGGTTTCTTTGTCTGGGTGCAGTTGAAACCCATCAGATAGTTTTTCTCTTCGTCATTTTAACCAGCGCCATGCTTGATGTCGCCTTCTTTTTTCCGATCATCTACAACGGTTTTTTCAAAAAGCCCCTGCCCGATGTGGCCGGTAAAGTCGATGAAGCACCGCTGCTCATGGTTCTACCACTATGTTTTACGGCCCTGTTTTCAGTTGTTTTCGGGATTTTCCCCAATGCTTTTCTCAACTTCTTCAACATTGTCCGGCTCGCCGTGACCAACGTTCTCGGAGGATGAGATGAATCCAACCAGACTTAGCCGGATAATGATGGCTCTGATTTTAGCGCTTTTTGTCTTAGGCTTTATCTTCCCTAACCCACACCCCCATTTCTGGTGGCAGAAGATCCCTGCATTTGATATCTTCTTCGGCTTTCTTGGCTCTATCCTGTTAATTGTCTTTGCCAAATGGCTCGGTCATAACTGGCTTTTAAAGGACAAGGATTACTACAACCATGATTAATCTGCCGCCCGCCTTCATCTACATAATCGGAGCGTTGCTGATCCCGCTGGTTCGGGTACGTCGTCTCCAGCAGGCGATTGCTCTGCTGATCCCGATCCTCGCCATGATCACCCTCTGGCAGATGCCGCAGGGAGTCTACTGGCAGATGAGGTTTCTTGATTACGATTTGATTCTAGGCCGGGTCGACAAACTCAGCCTGCTCTTTGCCTACATCTTCGTCATCATCTCCTTTATCGGCATGCTCTACGCCATCCATATCAAGGAAATGGGCCAACATGTTGCAGCTTATCTCTATGTCGGCAGTACCCTCGGAGTCGTCTTTGCCGGCGACCTTTTCTCGCTTTTTTTCTTCTGGGAGATTATGGCGGCAGCCTCCGTCTTTCTAATCTGGTACAATAAAACTGAGGCCTCACTTAAGGCAGGGTTCCGTTATGCCTTGGTGCATCTCTTTGGCGGGGCGATACTTTTAGGCGGGATTGTAATGCAGGTCTCGAACACCGGTTCAATCCTGTTCAACCCCTTTGATTTAAGTACATTGGCAGCTAAATTCATTCTTTTCGGTTTTCTAATAAATGCCGCAGTCCCTCCCCTGCATGCCTGGCTGCCCGATGCCTACCCGGAAGGAACGATTACCGGCAGCGTTTTCATGACCGCTTTTACCACTAAAAGTGCTGTCTATGTCCTCGCACGCTCATTTGCCGGTACCGAAATACTGATCTGGCTCGGTGCGATTATGGCCCTCTACGGAGTCATTTACGCGGTTATTGAAAAAGATATCCGCCGGCTCCTGTCCTACCATATTGTCAGTCAGGTCGGTTATATGGTCTGCGCCGTTGGCATCGGCACTGAAATGGCCTTAAATGGTGCCGGGGCCCACGCCTTCTGCCATATTCTCTATAAAGCGGTACTCTTTATGGGGATGGGGGCGGTCATCCAGATGACTGGACGCCGCAATATTCTCGACCTTAAAGGCCGACATCTCTACAAGAAAATGCCGCTCACCTTGGGCCTCTATATGGTTGGCGCCTTCTCTATTTCAGCCGTCCCGCTGTTTAACGGCTTTGTCAGCAAAACCATGATCGTTGCCGCAGCCGGGTCGAGCCATCTGCCGATTATTGAAATAATGCTTCATTTAGCTTCGGTCGGTACATTTTTAAGTGTTGGTTTAAAACTCCCCTGGGGCGTCTGGTTCGGCAAACCCGATGGCAGTGAAGATGAAATTGCTGAGGCTAAAGAGCCCCCACTCAATATGCAGCTCGGAATGGGGATCGGCGCCCTGCTTTGCATAATTACCGGGATTTTCCCCGAAACTCTTTATAAGTTACTCCCCTACAAAGTCGAATTCCATCCCTACACCCCCAACCATATCGTCGCCTCACTCCAGCTTTTAGTCCTGACCCTGGCCGGGTTCTGGATTTACAGAGATAAACTGATGGCCGGGGAAAAGTCAATCAGCCTTGATACCGACTGGTTTTACCGGGTTTTTGGCCGAGCCGTATTAAACTTCTGCCTGTACCCCTTAAACCGCTTTCGCGATTTGGTTCAGTCTGCCTTTGTCAGCCGAACCCGCACTATCGCCTCTTTAAGCAAACACCCTTATGCCCTCCTGGAGCTTTTCTGGTACACCCTCAGCGGGGAAAGAAAAACGATGGCCGAGCTCCTGCAACGCCCTTACGACGAAAAGGATTACCGCCTCCCCGTCGGCATCGGTGTCTGCGCCTCCCTGATCTTTCTTTTCATCTACGCCTTGGTCTACATGCGGGTCGCGAGTTAATATCAGTTGAGCTTTGTTGCCTGCTATTGTTTTGAACCTCTACCTAAATTGTACTTTTGATGCACTGTCACAGGTAAGTATATCCAAACTATACCTTTTACCAATTTAGCGTTAGCATTCGTTCCGGTAATAGTCGTCATCGTCATTATCTGGCGCTGGAATGTCGGCTACAAGAGCTCAGTTTATGCGATTGCCCGCATGCTGACCCAGCTCCTGTTGATCGGCTATTTCCTCATCTATATTTTCAAAACTGACAGCGCCCTGATTATTGTCGCAGTCCTGACGATCATGCTGCTTTCATCCAGCTGGATCGCGCTGCGAACCATGAAAATTCCACGCAAGGTTCTCTATCTCAAATCTTTGAGTGCCATTGCCCTGGCGGGAATTTTGATTCTGGCACTTGTAACCCAGGGCGTCCTCAACCTCCAACCCTGGTATATGCCCAGCTATTTAATTCCGCTGGCGGGAATGATTTTTGCGAATGCGATGAACAGCGTCAGCCTCGCAGGTGAGCGTTTGGAAGCAGAAATCGACCGCGGCATTCCTTATCTACAAGCCCGTATAATCGCGCTTAAAGCCTCACTCATCCCGATAACTAACTCACTGTTTGCGGTCGGTCTGGTTTCACTTCCGGGAATGATGACCGGCCAGATCCTCTCGGGAGTCTCTCCATTGATTGCAGTCAGATACCAAATCATGGTAATGTGTATGATCTTCAGCGCGGCCGGAATTGCATCGGCCATATTTCTGGTTCTGATCAGACCTAATTTTCACTCAGAATAACTATGCCAAATAGAACCATTTTAACCATCACCGAATCGGTCTCCCGGCTTGACCGGTTTTTACACCAGCACTACCCGGCCATATCAACTAATCACTGGCGGCGGGCATTAACGGGTGGGAAGATTCTGGTTGACGGACGGCGGGCGGCAAAAGGCAGTTCATTGAGCATAGGCCAAACCGTATCTTTTACGACAGAGCTAATCTCTGAGTTAACGGCAGAGCTTCGGCCGGCCGTAAAGCCCAACCTTGAAATACTATTTCAAGATGAAAACCTGCTGGCCCTGAACAAACCCGCCAATTGCCATACCCACCCCTTATCGGCTTCGGAAACCGGAACTTTAACCAATCATCTGATCGCAATTTTCCCCGAACTTGCCGGGGTCGGCGAATTCGGGCCGCTCCAACCCGGCCTGCTCAATCGCCTCGATTTCGCCACTTCAGGAATTGTTCTAGCAGCCCGCAATAATTCAGTCTGGCATGATCTCAGACAGCAGTTCTCCCAACATCAAATCCGCAAAGAGTATCTGGCCGATATTGCCGGAGTGCTGGAAACAGAAATTGTTATCGAAAACGATTTAACCCACGACCACCGTAATCGGCGGCGCATGACAGCAACGCCACCGGCTGATCCCTGCCGCGGTATCTATCCGGCCAAAACTGAAATTTCCCCGCTCCAAATTATGTCTGAGAACAACCTGACCCGGGTGCGCCTGATAATGTATAGCGGCGTCATGCACCAGTTACGCGTCCATCTCGCGGATATCGGTCACCCAATTCTTGGCGACGTACTCTATGGCAGTACCACTGATACAGATAACACTGCCCCGCAAAGTGAAACCAATACCTGCACTGCAGCAACCAGCCTACATTTACATTGTGCCAGGATGACACTGTCTGACGATCTGGTAATCACAGCACCGCCGCCGGAGTGGAGCCTGAATCAGACTACAAACTCAACTCAGAACATTAATTAAAAATGAATAAAAAGGCCCCACGCAACCAAACCATTACCCTTAACAATGAAGAGAAAACAAAACTTTTACAAGAAGTCATCTCCCTCAACGCACCCGCCACTTCCGATACCATCAAAGATCGAATAATCAATCAAGATCTCTTCACCTGTATCGATTTTCTCCCGGATAATTTCATTAATCTACTAATCATCGACCCACCCTACAACTTAAGTAAACAGTTCGCCGGCAATAAATTTACCCGCAGATCTGAAACTGAGTATCTGGTCTGGCTTAATAGCTGGTTACCGAAAATTAAAAGATCCCTGCAACCGACAGCATCAATATATGTCTGCTGCGACTGGCAGTCATCCAAAGCGATACAAACAGTTCTCGAAAACCATTTTACGATCAGAAACCGGATTACGTGGGAACGGGAAAAGGGACGCGGAGCTAAAACCAACTGGAAAAACTGCTCTGAGGATATCTGGTTTTGTACAATGTCAAATGACTACTACTTTGCTGTCGATGCGGTCAAACTCAAACGTAAGGTCGTAGCCCCCTACCGCAACACCTCCGGCAAGCCCAAAGATTGGCAAGAAACAACCGACGGCAATTACCGCCTGACCCACCCCTCAAACTTGTGGACAGATATCTCCATCCCCTTCTGGTCGATGCCTGAGAACACCGAGCACCCAACTCAGAAACCGGAGAAACTGATTGCCAAACTTATTCTCGCCAGCTCCAGACCTAAAGATTTCATATTTGACCCTTTCCTGGGCTCAGGTACCACCGCAGTTGTCGCCAAAAAACTCGGACGTCATTTTTCAGGCATAGAGATTGAGCCTGATTACTGTGCCATCACCATCAAACGCCTTAAACGAGCGACCACCGACCAAACCATTCAAGGCTATAACAACGGCTGCTTCTGGGAACGCAACAGCCTGCAAGAGCAGAAAAAATGCCGCTGAAATCTTGTCGAAACCGGCAATATGGATTAGCTACGACGACCCAAAACAGCGGCCGTTACCCGACTTCGACAAATTTCATGGCTTCCCCTTGGCAATGGATAATCGCTGGGTAAAGCTCAGCAAACGACTAGGGCGAAGGTAGGCATATAAATTACTTAATTTTAGAAAGAGCAAATGATATCAAGGATGGTTTACTTTGGCGTAGTTTTTCTAATTCATCCTTATTATCGATATTCCACTGGGCCCATAAATCGGCATGTATACTCCCTTTTAGTTTTTTACCGATATCGGAATCAGCCATTCCCTGTTTCAGCAATGCGTAACCTTCAATATAATCACTTTCAAAGTGCTGTTTAAAACCCAGAAGCGAACTATCCAATAACTCTGTATCCACTTCACGGGCAATCTGTAACAACTGATCAATAACAGAAATTATATTTATCTCATCTGGATTGCCATCTTTCATCATACCAAAAACCTGATTGGATAGCCTCAGTGACCGGTAGACATTTTCAACCTGTGTTTTTGTTTCAGACTTTAAAATGTCCATATGCTGCAGGCAGACAAAGTTCAGTACGATCGCCCCCAACAACATACCAAACACAAAATAACGTTCATTGCGGCGCGATGCCAAGAACGCAACCATAACTGCTAAAAAAGCAACGCCCACTGCCGATAGATCATTCAGAAAAAAGCTCACAACCCCAAAAATTACCGAAACAATACTTAGCAAGGTTTACCCCCCCCCTCAAACATTCTATCCAAACACCTTCTCTGCACCCGAATAAACCACTTCAATCTTCAACGCAACAGCCGCATGACCGGGATGTTTTTCCGGATTCCAAGTTTTCATATCATCAAATATTTCACCTTCTCTGTGATATTCAATAGTGCCTTTGGCCTGATAGGCGGTGCCATCTTTGGTTATAATTTGTGGTAATTTTGCCATTTTCAAAAGTCCTTTTACTAAAATTTTACATTTTAGCTCAGCTATATCTTATATTAAATCTCATACAGCCACGCTTCAGCTTCTTCTTTTTGATCTCTGTTAAAAGCTTTAATCTCCAGA
>JAOZKP010000005.1:0-17732 GCA_029935295.1 bacterium
AACGTACCTCAAGAGGTATCCATGTACCGTAAGGCCATAAATTATCTTGTTGAATGGCGGAAACGTGAAAGTCGTAGGCCACTTATCATTCGGGGTGCCAGACAGATTGGTAAAACCTGGTTGGTACGAGAATTTGCGCAACAGTTTGACTTTCTGGTTGAGATCAATTTTGATAAGCATCCAGAAAAAGTGCAGCTTTTTAAAAGCCGAAAAATTGATAAAATTATCGATCTTTTACAGATTGACAGCGACATTGATATTAGCCCCGGGAAAACGCTTCTTTTCTTTGATGAAATTCAGGCGGCACCGGAAATAGTTCCATTGTTGCGCTATTTCTATGAAGAGCGACCAGATATTCATATTATCTGTGCCGGTTCCCTGCTTGAATTTTTGTTGGCAGAACACGTTTTTTCCATGCCGGTCGGCCGCATAGAATACCTGCATTTTGGGCCGATGGATTTTGAAGAATTTCTTTGGGCCCAAGAGCAAGATAGACTGGTCAAGTTTCTTTCGACCTTCAGCCTGGCAGATTCTATCCCCGAATCTATTCACCAAAACTTGCTTTATTACGTGAAGTTATTTTGGGCTATTGGTGGGATGCCGGCTGCCGTAAAAAGGTTTTGTGATTCAGGTGAACTGGCTGAGGCTCTCAGAGAGCATGAGATTATTTTGCAAACTTATGAAGATGATTTTGGCAAATACCGTAAACGGATCTACCCACAAAGGCTGCGCAAAGTTTTTCACCGTCTGCCGGCTCTGGTTGGAGGGAAGTTGAAATATGTGAATATTGATCCGGGTGAGCGTTCACGCGAGCTTGCTGACAGTTTACACCTTTTAGAGCTTGCCCGGATTTTTTATCGGGTGCGGCATAGTGCCGGTAACGGTATCCCTTTGGCTGCGGAAGCGAAAGAAAAAGATTTCAAACCCCTTTTTCTGGATGCCGGTCTGGTCTCAACCTCTTTAGGTTTAAACTTGGTCAAACTTGAGATTGCAGACGATTTGCTCATGATAAATAATGGTGCCATGGCTGAGCAATTTATAGGTCAGCATCTACTTTATGATCGACCTGCCTACGAAAAACCGCAACTGTTTTACTGGAATCGGGAGAAGCGAGGCTCCAGTGCCGAGGTGGACTATTTAATAGCCTATGAAAGCCAGGTTGTTCCTGTTGAAGTCAAGGCGGGAGCAACCGGCTCCTTGAAATCACTGCAGGTTTTTATAGCGGAAAAAAAAGTACCGGTTGCTTTACGCTTTAACACCATGCAACCCTCCTGTCTGCGACAGAAAACCGCTGAACTTATTACTCTTCCTCTCTATCTGGTGGGCCAGACAAAAAGATTGCTTGCAGAAATATTTTTATCAAGCAACATCCCCAATTGAGATAGTGCAGGTAGGAAGGGGTGAAAAAACCGTGACCATTTAAAAGGTAATGATCATGCGGTTTTTTGTTTTTGTTGCTGTCTTGATTTGCCAGCTGACGTTAACTGTTTTTTGTTGACAAAAATAGCGGTAAAGTGTATACGATCGACCGTTTTTAGATGGTTTTTTTAGGTTTTGTCAGCCTTAATTTGGTGGAGCTTATGGATTTTTTTCTTAACGATGATGAATTAATGATACAGGAAGTGGTGCGGGATTTTGCTCAGAGTGAGTTGAAACCGAATGCCGCTAAATTGGATAGTGAACATAAAATGGATCTCGGCAATCTCAAAAAGATGGCCGATCTTGGTTTTATGGGGATGAATATCCCGGAAAATTATGGTGGTGCTGAAGTTGGAGTGGTTCCTTACAGCCTGGGGATGATCGAAGTTGCTCGGGCTTGTGCTTCCACTGCGGTGACGATGTCGGTTACTAATATGGTGGCCGAGGTTATCTGTGCTTTTGGTAATGAAGCGCAGAAAAAAAAGTATGTCCCTAAAATATGTAGTGGTGAATATTCCGCCGGAGCTTTCGGGTTGACTGAATCAATGGCGGGTTCCGATCCCGGCGGGATGCGGGCAACCGCAGTTAAAGAGGGTGATCAGTATCGTCTTAATGGTAGTAAGATTTTTATCACCAGTGCCGAATATGCAGGTATCTTTGTGGTCTGGATGGTGACCAATAAAGATGCCTCTCGGAGTCAGCGGATCAGTGCTTTTCTGGTTGAGAAAGGAACTCCGGGTTTTACTGTCAGTAAAGCTGAAGAGAAGATGGGACAGTGTGGCTCGTGTACTAACGAAATAGTTTTTGATGATTGTCTGATCCCGGCCGAAAACCTTCTCGGTGAAGAGGGGTTTGGTCTTAAAATTGCGTTTATGGCTCTCGATGGCGGTCGTATCGGGATTGCTTCATTAGCCTTGGGGATTGGCCTTGAAGCTATTGATTATGCAGCTGAGTATGCCAAAGAGAGGGAGCAGTTCGGCCGGCCGATTGCGACTTTTCAGGGGTTGCAATGGCGCTTTGCCGATACCTACACTGAACTTGAAGCCGCTCGCTTGTTAGTTATGCAGGCCGCATTTCTGAAACAGAAAAAGAAACCATTTACGACCGAAGCTTCGATGGCTAAACTTTATGCATCTGAGGCCGCCAACCGCGCCTGTTATCAGGCGGTCCAGGTTCTTGGCGGTAACGGTTATACCTCCGAATATCCAGTCGAAAGACTCTATCGTGATGTGCGGGTAACAACAATTTATGAAGGTACTTCCGAAATTCAGCGCCTGGTTATTGCCCAGCAGATTCTCGGACGTTTATAGTTTTTTTGGTTTTTGATCTTTTGCGTAAAGAGCGGGCCGCTAGTGTTCCTTAAGGCTTGTAAAAGGAGATTTCATGTTTACTAAAGAGGGTGTTGCAAGAGTTGCGGAGCGTCATCAGGAGTGGGACAAACTTCTGGCAAAGAGACTGGAAAAAGCCCCGGAGCGGCTTGAACGTTTCTCGACGATCTCGGATGAAGAGATTAAAAATATCTATACGCCGGAGGATATCAAAGATCTTGACTATGATAAAGATCTGGGTTTTCCGGGACAGTTTCCCTATACCCGTGGTGTCCAGGCAAGCATGCATCGCGGCCGCCTCTGGACGATGCGCCAGTTTGCCGGCATGGGTGGCGCGGAAGATACTAATGCCCGTTTTCACTACCTTATGGATCACGGCGAGACCGGCTTGAGTACAGCTTTCGATATGCCGACGCTTATGGGCTATGATTCCGACAGCCCGATGTCTTTAGGTGAGGTTGGTAAATGCGGGGTTGCAATCGATACGATTGCCGATATGGAGATTCTTTTTGAAGGAATCCCGATGGACAAGGTTACGACCTCGATGACGATCAACCCGCCGGCAGCAATTTTGCTGGCGATGTATATAGCTACGGCCGAGAAAAAGGGTGTCAGCCGTGATAAGATTGGCGGCACCATCCAGAATGATATGCTCAAAGAGTTTATCGCCCAGAAAACCTTTATGCTGCCGCCTGAACCTTCAATGCGGATCATTACTGATACAGTTGAATTTTGCACCAAAGAGGTACCGCGCTGGAACTCAATCAGCATCAGTGGTTACCATATTAGGGAAGCCGGTTCAACCGCAGTTCAGGAGCTCGCATTTACGCTTGCCGACGGCATCGGTTATGTTCAGGCCTGTGTTGAGCGCGGTCTTAATGTTGATGATTTTGCTCCACGTCTCTCTTACTTTTTCAATGCGCATGTCGATTTCTTTGAAGAGGTTGCTAAGTATCGGGCAGCGCGGCGGATGTGGGCCCGGATCATGCGTGATCGTTTCGGTGCGAAAGATCCTAAGTCGATGCTTTTGCGCTTTCATACGCAGACTGCAGGTTGTTCACTGACGGCGCAGCAGCCCTATAACAATGTCGTGAGAACCGCATATCAGGCACTCTCGTCAGTTTTAGGCGGAACTCAGTCTCTGCATACCAATTCACTTGATGAAACCCTCTCCCTACCGACTGAACACGCGGTCATGATTGCTCTTCGTACCCAGCAGATCATCGGTGAAGAGATTGGCGTAACCAACACGATTGATCCGCTGGCAGGCTCCTATTTCGTTGAATCATTGACTGATGAAATGGAGAAGAAAGCGATGGATTACATCCAGAAGATTGATGATATGGGTGGTATATTAAAAGCGATTGATGTCGGTTTCCCGCAGAAAGAGATTGCCGATGCCGCATTTAATTATCAGCGTCAGATTGACGAATGTGAAAAAACCATTGTCGGGGTCAACAAGTACCGGATGGACGAAACAATTAAAGTCGATCTTCTGACGATTGATCCGGTGGTTGAAAAACGCCAGTGTCAGCGCTTGGCCAAGGTTAAAGCCGAACGTGACGCGGCTAAAGTTGAATCCTGTCTGAATGCGATTGAGAGTGCTGCCCGTGGCACTGATAACCTGATGCCGCATCTTATTGAGGCGGTTAAGTCATATGTTTCAGTCCAGGAAGTTTGTGACTGCTGGCGTAAAGTTTACGGTCGTCATACCGACCCCGGAATGTTTTAATAAAAATTTTAATATAGAGGTTTTGAACGATGAGTGAGAATAAAATTAAAGTTTTGATTGCGAAGCCGGGCCTTGACGGTCATGATCGGGGCGCCAAAATTATTGCCCGGGGACTGCGGGATGCCGGTTTTGAAGTGGTCTATACCGGTCTGCATCAAACTCCGGAAGAGATTGTTGCAACCGCAATTCAGGAGGATGTTAACGTTGTCGGCATCAGCAGTCTGGCAGGGGCCCATATGTATCTTTTCCCCCGGATTATTGAGCTTCTGACTGAAAAAGGAGCCGATGATATTCCGGTTTTCGGCGGCGGCATTATCCCGGAAGATGATATTCCGGTACTCAAGAAAGCCGGCATCAAAGCAATTTTCACCCCCGGCAGTCCGGTAAGCGAGACCGTCGAGTGGATTAGAGAGAATGTGAATTAACCGCTTTTTAAGTAGTTGGCAGTTGATTGTAAAAAACCGGGTTTGCAGAAGCCCGGTTTTTTGTTTTTAAAAAGAAAAATAGACCCTTTATCAAATCTTAACAATTTGCTGGTATTTGATTTTTCAGGGTAAATAAGATATTGCTTTAAGGGTGCTGATCTATTTAATAAAGTTGGTTTCAGTTTTAAAAAATTGGTTAAGGTAGTTTGTAATGACAGCAAAGAAAATAGTTATTGTCGAAGATGAGACTGATATCCGTGAAGTTCTGATCTACAACTTCGAGCGCGAAGGTTTTACTGTCTGGGGGGCGGGGGATGGTCGCTATGGACTTAAACTGATTCAGGATAAAAACCCTGATCTGGTGCTCCTCGATTTGATGCTGCCCGGCCTTGACGGACTTGAAATATGCCGAGAACTCAAAAATGATAAAACCACCGCCGCCATTCCGATTATTATGGTGACGGCAAAAGGTGAGGAGGGTGATATTGTTGCCGGTCTGGAGTTGGGGGCGGATGATTATGTGACGAAACCCTTTAGCCCGAAAGAGTTGATGGCTCGTGCTCAAGCGGTACTGCGGCGAGGTCGGGCGCTGCCGGCTGCAGCCAATGATAAGCGGATTGAGTGTGATGGGTTAATTATTGATATCGAGCGGCATTTGGTTATCGTTGATGGCGAAACTGTATCTTCATTTACGGCTACTGAATTAAAACTGTTCCATTTTCTTGCTTTTAATGCCGGCCGGGTCTTTACCCGGGATCATCTCTTAAGTCGGGTCATGGGTGAGGAGAGCTTTGTCGTGGATCGCAATATAGATGTGCATATTCAGGCAATCCGAAAAAAAATTGGCCGTGAACGTAAAATAATCGAAACTATTCGCGGGATTGGTTATCGGTTCAGGGATACCGGGGAGTGAGATAATCGCTATGGGTTTACTGCGTTCCCGCATATTGTGGAAAATTTATGCTGTATTTGTTGCGGTCATTGTGATTGCAGCGGTAATCGTTAGTGTTGTCGTCAGTGGGGTTATTGAAGAGCGCACGTTGGCAGATGTGCGCCGGGCCTTAGATGTGCGGTCGCAGATGTTAAGCCGTTTGAGCCGGCCGATTTTAGAGAGCGGCCGGGTGGCAGAAGGCGATGAGTGGATCAAAACTCTGGGAAAAGAGACCAGGACCCGTTTTACTGTAATTTCGGCCGCCGGGTTGGTTCTGTCGGATTCAGATAAAGATCCGCAACTTATGGATAATCATCACCTGCGGCCGGAAGTTCAGGATTCTGTTTGTCACACTTTCGGGGTGTCCACCCGTTACAGCGCTACCCTGAAAACCCGGATGATGTATCTGGCTCGGTCAGTGCGGATTCAGGGTGAACTATTAGGTTATGTGCGGGCCGCGCTGCCGTTAACTTTGATTAATCAGCGGGTTAGCGATAGTCGGAGAATGATTATTTTCGGTATTGGCATTATTACTCTGTTGACGTTGGTTCTCGGTTTTTTTCTGGCCCGGCATTTTATCAAGCCTTTGTTGCAGCTGACAAAAATGGCTGAAGCAATGGCGGCCGGTGATTTTAGTCTCTCTCTGAAGTCGAAGCGCCGGGATGAGATCGGACGCCTGGTGCAGGCATTTAATCTAATGGCCGTAAAATCGCGGGCCCGGATTGAGACCATCAATACTGATCGCAGTAAACTGAACGCAATTCTCACCGGGATGCGGGAGGGAGTTGTCGCGGTCGATCGGGATGATTTGGTAATTCATATTAATCAGGCCGCAGCTGCAATGCTCCAGATTGATGCCGCTGCCAGTATCGGTAAACTGATATGGGAGATTACCAGACTACAGGAGTTGAGTTCAATTCTTAATGATGCCAGCCAGCAGGGGTGTGAGATTAAACGAAATTTGAATATCTCCTACGGAATCTCCGGGCAGGTGGTTGAGATGCACGCAGTGCCACTAACTCATGGTGAAACTGAAGCTCGGAGCGGGGCGATGGTGGTGCTGCTCGATATTTCAGAAGTGCGGCGGCTTGAGACCATCCGCCGGGATTTTGTCAGTAATGCCTCACACGAGTTGAAAACCCCGATCACTGCAATTCGGGCGCTGGTGGAAACTTTGATTGATGATTCGGCGCAGATGCACGAAACTGTACGTCTTTCATTTCTCGATAAAATTGCAAAACAGTCGTTACGTCTCTCAGCGATCGTGGTTGACTTGCTGGCACTATCACGATTTGAGAGCCAGCCGGAACCGTTGGTTTTGAATGCCGTGGTTGATTTGCGAACGGTGGTCAGCGATGCCGTCAAAGGTCTGGTCCCGCTTGCTGACGAAAAAAATATCACGTTTGAATTGAGTGAACCTGTCGCAGAACTTGAGATCCTAAGTGATGCTGAGTTTATTGACCAGGCGATCACTAATATTCTGGATAACGCTATTAAATATACTCCCGCTGGTGGCCGGGTGTCAGTTTCCCTGCAAAGTATAGCCGCTGAGGCCGTGATTTCAGTCGAGGATACCGGAATCGGGATTGCGCCGCAGGATAAAGAGCGTATTTTTGAACGTTTCTATCGGGTTGATAAGGCCCGTTCCCGAGAGCTGGGCGGAACCGGTTTAGGACTTGCCATTGTCCGTCACATTGTTCTCGTCCATAAGGGACGGATAGAGGTTGACAGCCAGCCCGGCCGGGGGACGACTTTCAGAATAGTTCTACCACTTAATGTACAATCAATTTAAATTGAACTGACCATTCAGCGATGTTCTTTTTTACCACAGAGGACACAGAGTTCACAGAGGAGAGATGAGTTGTTCTTGATTAACTTTTTTTCTCTGTGCTCTCTAGTGAGCGTAAGCGAACGAGTGGTGAATAAGTTTTTCATGTTTATGCTGAAGAGGTTGCAAATTGGGGAATTTATTAATATTATGCCGAAACATCTTCAGACTGAACTCTTCCAGCTTAAAAGAGAGATCTTGCAGATTGCCGCTATGGTAGAATCCGCAACCGATAAAGCCCTGGTGGCATTAACCGACCGGCAGCCTGATTTGGCGCAGGAAGTGATAGATAATGATTACCTGATTAACGATACCGAAGTGCGGATTGAGGAGGAGTGCCTGAAGATAATGGCGCTTTATCAGCCGGTGGCCACCGATCTGCGTTTTGTGATTACTGTGCTCAAGGTTAATAATGATCTTGAGAGGGTCGGTGACCTTGCGGTCAATATTGCTGAGCGGGCTCTCTATCTGGGCCAGCGGGAGCAGCTGCCATTTGTTGTAGATCTTCCCGGAATGATCGCCGATGTCAAAGTGATGCTTACCGGTAGTCTCGATGCGCTTACCAACCGCGATACTACTCTTGCCCGTCGTATAATTGCCATGGATGATCTTGTCGATGATGCCAACTATAAAATCTATAAAGCGATTCAGCAGGAGATGTTCAAAGATCCGTCAATTATGAAACGGGCTTTGCATCTTCTCTCAAGCTCCCGTCATCTGGAAAGAATTGCCGATCTTGCCACCAATATATGTGAGGATGTGGTCTATATGGTCGAAGGTGAGGTCATCCGGCATCAGCCGGAAATTTTTATGGATGAAGCGTGAAGATCGGCTCGGTCTATGCCGGACAAAAAATATCAGAGGCAAAATTTTCCTTTATCAAAACGGCGTAATAACCTCTTCATGCAGGTTGTGCTGTCTATTTTTTCTTTTCCGGGGTCCTTGTGACCAGGATACTGGTTTTTGCCCGACGGACAATTTTTTCAACCGTGGAGCCATAATAATATTTTAGGGCGAGGTTGGAAAGGCCGTGCGAGCCGATGACCACCAGGTCAACCGGATTTTTTTCGATTTCGTCAAGGATCTCAACATAAGGAATTCCGCGACGAATATGATAGCTGTAGGAGATCTCTTTCATTTTCGGAAAACGCTCAACTATCTTTTCCAGCTCAATCCGGGCATCATTTAAAGCTTCCTGCTTAAACTTCTCATACTCCCGTTCACTGAGATAATGAAACAGCATACTCTCATCATGGTTGACATGAAGAATAGTAAGTTTACACTGGCGCAGCTGCGCAACTTCGATTGCATGCTCCAGGGCATAATAGGAATCTTCAGAAAAATCGGTAGGTACTAAAATTGAATTAATCTGCATGGCAATCCTCCCTTAGCTGAAACTGTTTTGCCAAATTTTTAGCATATTAATAAGAGAATATCTTGTGACTGTCGAGTCCGTTTTTCCCCTATCATATAAGCCAGTAATTGCAACTGTTTTTTTAATTTTTTTTTGTTTTTCAGGTTGACAAAAACCACCTTATAAACTATACTTAAAAGATAGAGTTAAAATTGTTTAGTATGGGTGTTTTGACAATATGATTAAAAAAATTGGTTTACGGCAAATGATTTCCGGGGAATTTACCTCTGGGCTGAGTTCTGCCGCAGATTTGACTTCAAATTCTCCGGAAGTTAATGAAGGGCAGCAGGAGATGCATCTTTCGCCTGAACTTGCGGCTGATTTTGAGCTTGGATTGGAGAGTGAGATCGGTGATTCCTGCGGATGTGGCTGTGGTCATTCATGTTCGGGGAGCAGTTTGGAGAGTGTTGCCGGTTCTTGTTCCGGTTGTCATCATCAAGGTAGCCAAAAATGGATATGATTATTCTGGAAATTGATTTAGGAGAAAAATCGAGTGATGCGCGGCGGTTTAAGCGTGAGCATCCGAAAATGCGACTTGATGAATTCTTGCGGGTTTTTCCGGCCCGGTTTGCGGCTGATACCCGACCCGGAGATGAAATTTTGGGTTTACCATTGGCCGATATTGTTTTTCAGCCAATTGCCGTAACACTCGTCGATTGTAATCCGGAAAAGAATCCTGTTTGCGGCGGCCTGCGGCAGGAACTTGACGAACTTTGGCAGGAAAATATTGATAGTCAGTCTGCGGATATGCCAACCGGCGTTAAGAATCTGGAAGATTTTCCGACAGCTATAAATGACATAGAAGCTGTACGTTTAGCCTATCGTCAGGAGATGGACAGTATCGCCGGTTATCTCAAACACGGCCTTTCGGTATTGGTGATCTGTGACAAAATGTTGACCGAATATCTTTATGAGTTTGTCTGTCATCAGGCCGGCCGCCGACCGGTACTCGATTCAGCTCTGCCCGAGGAGATGCGGCCGGGCTTGGCCGGTGAACTTGATCGGGTTTTAGAGGGCGGTTATGTTAACCTGCCGGTACTGTTGCGTAATCTTAAAACTGATGATGTTCTGGTGCTGCGGGCTCTGGATCTGCTGAATGAGGCATCTACGACCGAAACTCTTTATGAGCGCACGGTAACCGGTGAAAAGCCCCAGCTTTTAGCTTTTCTCGACCCCTCACTTGAGGTTCGCAAAGTTCTCTCAGATCGGTTTGCGGTTCATATTCAGATCTCCGGCCTGCAGCGTTTTTTGACAACGGCTGTCGATGAAGATAAACAGTTTACCGTGAGTCGTCTTCTGACCCGACAGGAGCGCCGCTGTTTTGCGGCATTTGATCCCGAAAATCTCTATAAAAATGTTTCCGGACTAAATGCGATTCAGTTTCGTAATGCCATGCGTTACGTCGGTGCTAAGGTTGCGGAGAATACTAAGGCAGCTGAGATCTATCGTGAGATTCGTGAGTTCAAGATTACCTCAGGCAGTGAGGTAGAAGTTCCCGATACCACGTTTGCCGATATCGGCGGTTATGAGTCGGTAAAAAAACAGCTCCAGCATGTTATCTCTTTGATCTCCGGCGATATTAAAGGGGTGAATGATGAGCAGCGGGGCAAACTTTTGCCGCGCGGATTTATCTTTCACGGCCCTCCGGGAACCGGCAAAACTCTTTTTGCGAAAGCTGTGGCGAATGAACTTAACGCTACAATTCAGATGATTTCAGGCCCGGAGATTATGGATAAATATGTCGGTCAGAGTGAGAATGATCTGCGCCAGGTATTTGCCACGGCCCGTCGCAATGCTCCGGCGGTGATCTTTTTTGATGAGTTTGACAGTATTGCCAGTCAGCGTTCGGTTTATGCTGACGGCGGGGCTCGGGCGAATAATGCTGTAGTTGCTCAGCTTTTGACCGAGATGGACGGTTTTCGCCGGGATCAGGCGGTTTTGGTGATCGGCACCAGCAACCGGATCGATATTATTGATGAGGCCCTGCTCCGGCCCTCGCGGCTGCGGCCGGTGGAGATCGGCCTTCCCGATGTCACAGCCCGGCGCCAGGTGGCCCGGATTCATGCCGCAAGTTTCGGAATTGACGATTACTTAAAAAAATTCTTTACGGTTGTTGAGCAGAAACCACCGGGGCAATTCTGGCAGCAGCAGGATTTAGCTGATTTTTTTGCCGCTTTGGATGGTGCCGACAGCACTTTAATGTCACAGTCTGAAAGTGAAGGGCAGGCTGCATCTTTGGTGGCTGAACTCAACGATTTTACAGAATTTATCAATGATTGCAGGGCTGACTGCGGCCCGGTCGATCTGGTTTTACTGGATAAGTTGACTGCGCGGGTGCGCGAGATGCTTTTAAGGTTCGGGACTGATTCGCAATCAGATGATGGTGCCGGCTCTGATGTCTCCGAACTTAATTCAGATTATGATGAACTCAATGAACTCCTGACGCTGCTGGTGCAGGAACGCGGGACGGGTCTCGATGCGGCCGGCTTCCTGGAAACAATTATCGATCTGGTCGCAATTCATGCTGACGGTTTTAATAATGATGAAATCCGGGCGGTGTTTCAAGAGGCAAGTCTTGATCACCATCTTGAAGGAGCGCTTTTAAGCCCGCGTTATTTCGGGCGTAAAGTTGGCGAAATCCAACGCCGTCGCCAAGAACGCACGCATGTTCATATTTAGGCTGTAAGCTATTAGCTATAAGTTATAACTCAACTTTCTGACTTTAATTAACTTGTTGATGAAGTTATTGCAAAGCTTCATATCTATTTAAAAACTGAGAAAAATCATCTGTATCAATTCCGCATACGCCATATGGTCTGCTTTGCAAGTCATGACCATCTGAGCCGCCGCTGATCAGAAGGTCGTTCGCAGTTGCTATTTCTCGCAGTTCTGCTTTGTCGACTTCCCGATGTCCCGGGTATTCAATCTCTAAACCATCAATTCGAATTGGTTCCGGCGCCAGAAATTCTGGCATTAGTCCGGCAACTGTCGGCCATGGCGGCAGAACTTCGCGATAGTGCGATGGCGGCGGAAATGAACCGGCTGCCGGGTGAGCTAAAAATATGAGCAGAGGAAATTTGCGTCGTAAAGGGAGAAACTTGTCCGGGTCGATGCCGGATGGTAGGTAGGCGGGGCTCTGGTTGGCAATTATGGTGTCGACCTGGATGCGTTCAAGCTTATGGTTTTCACTTAAAACTTTGGCAAAATGTCGGCGGGTGATATTGTTGCCGCACTTTTCTATTTCAGTAACCGTTAAATTTCTTTTGAGGATTGTCGTGCCATTCTGTTTGGCCGCCACTGAGTCCGGGCCAAAAAAGTGATTAATTGCTGAAACCCGGTTGCGCACCAGTGCATCTCCGCGGCCGGTGGCAAAGAGTTCCCGAGTGGTGTTGACAAAATCGGGTTCATTGAGCAGCTCCGGCCTAAAGTAGAGCAGGAGGTGGAGGGATCCGACAAATTCAGATCGTTTTAGGCGTAAGGTAAGTTCGATTCCTGGAATTACCGTAATGTTATTTGTTGTTCCAGCAGTCAAAGCTTCGGCGATTCCGTCCAGAGTGTCATGGTCTGTTAAGGAGACTGCCTTGTAGCCTTTTGCCGCTGCTTGCTTAACAACTTCAGATGGCGAAAGTTCGCCATCTGAAGCAGTTGAATGATTATGAAGGTCAGCAATGATATTCGGCATTTTCAAAGTTTTTTTAACCTGGTTTATTATTTTTAAACTGAATGACTTGTCTTTTTAGGTTATTCAGGCTGTGGATGCAAGAGGAAAAGTTTTTCCGGTTTGATTATTGTCGGTATTCATGCCTGAAAATATTTTATAACTTTGTTTCTTCTTTGATTTATGTTATTAAAAAAACCTTATTTTAATAAAGTTGCAACTTCTATTTTAATGGTGTTGTTCGTGAAGATTCTTTTTTCAAGTATTATTTTGTCTCTGCTTTTTATTAACATTTCACTGGCCGCTGAGACCCGGCAGTGGCGTGAACCGGTGACTGGGATGGAGTTTGTCTGGGTTCCCGCCGGTTCATATTTTATGGGGCAGACCGAACTCGAAAAAGAAAGCCTGATAAAGAAGATGGGGCTGGAGAAGTACAATCGCTATTGTGCTGATGAAGAGTCACGGCATCAGGTTGAGGTGGATGGTTTCTGGGCTGGAAAATTTGAGGTTACGAATGCTCAGTATCTTCATTATGCTGCTGCTCATGATAGTAAATCATATAAAGAGTGCTCACTGAACGAACCTGACCAACCGGTGGTTGAGGTTTCATGGCATGATGCGGTTGCATTTGCTCGGTGGTTGTCTGCTGCAAGCGGCAAAAATATTCGCCTGCCGCAGGAAATTGAGTGGGAGTACGCCTGTCGGGCCGGTACTGAAACTGTGTGTTATTGGGGAGATGGTGTAGCCCTAACCTGTGCTTATGCCAATGTTGCCGATTTTTCCGCTAAACAGAAATGGCCGGAGTGGAGTGTTCACGATTGTGATGACGGTTTTCCTGTAACTGCACCGGTTGGCAGTTTTAAGCCGAACAAATTTCTTTTATACGATATGCTTGGTAATGTTTGGGAGTGGTGCGCTGATAGTTATGGCGGTCGCGGATATCTTGAAACTGCTGTAAGCGTACAGAATAAGCCGCCGGACTTAACCTGTTACCGGGTTGCCCGCGGGAGCTGCTGGGACAACCCTGCCCGTTATGTGCGGGCTGCCAGTCGCAATAAGCGCCGGCCTGATTTCAAGGGGTATAATATCGGTTTTCGCTTGGTTGTGATTCCGGAGTTGGAAGTTGGAAGGGTGAAGTGAGAAGGGTTAAAATATCTTGCAGCTTATTTCAGTTACCATAGAGAAGTATGCACCTCCGGGAAACGGTCTGGGTTTTTATCAGGGCAAAGCGGTTTTTGTGGCGCAGGCGGTGGTTGGCGACAAACTTTTAGTTAAAATTGAAAAAGAGAAGAAACGTTATATAATCGGATCTTTATCTGAAATCATTAAAGCTGCACCTGAACGCTGTCAGCCCTCTTGCCCACACTATGAAAAATGTGGCGGTTGTGATCTCTTACAGCTCTCTTATGCTGATCAACTGTCATTAAAACAAGATATGCTGGAGCAGGTTCTGGCTGGATCCGGAACTCTTGTGCCGGCAACTGTTATTGCCGCACCCCGGACAACCGCCTATCGTCACCGGGCAATTTTTCATTTTGATCATGATTTACGGCAAATCGGTTTTCTGCAACGGCGGAGTCATAAAGTTGTGCCGGTTCCTGATTGTCCGATTTTAGCACCCGGCTTACAAAAATTGCTCTCTGAGTTTTCTGAAAACCCGGAACTTTTGTTGTCCGGGATTAGTACCTGTTATGCTCTTGCCAACAGTCGGGGTGAGTACGCAGCAGTTGGGTGCCGGGGTCGTTTCAGTCAGCGTAATCTGAAAGTTTTGAAAAATATTTCTGAAACTGTGACAGAGGATTACGGTTTCGGAGAGTTGGAACTTGCCGCCGCCGGTTTTGCTCAGGTCAATCCGCAAATCACCGCAATAATTATCAAGGATCTTATCAGTCACTGTGCTGATTCTGATGTGATTGCCGAACTCTATGGCGGCAGCGGGACACTTTCACTGGCTTTGGCAACTGTGGCGACACAGCTTACGGTTTACGAAAGTGATTTGGCGGCTGCGGCCAGAGGGCGCCACAATCTCAAGCGCAATGGTTTTGAAAACGTGCGTTTTATCGGCGGCCGGGTTGAAAAGAGTAAGCTTAAATCCAATCTAAATACCCTGGTTGTTGACCCGCCCCGGGTCGGCTTGTCGCCGGCAGTGGTTGAAATGATGGCCAGAAGTTCTGTTGCAAAAATAATCTACATAAGCTGCAACCCCGCAACTTTAGCCCGGGATATCTCCCGTCTCAAAGCCCTCTCTCCAAGCCTCACTCTGAAATCAATCCAAGCCTACGATATGTATCCCGGCACCACCCACCTGGAAGTAATGGCCGTAATGGAACGTTGATGGCGGCGCATCTTCCTGCAGGGCGTAAATCCGGAACCGGGGAACCGGGTCAGGCTTGACAATTGGGTATTTGCTTTCGGGTTTAGTTGAGATTAACAGATTCTTGGAACCAGCTCACCGGCAGGTTGGTCGATAATACGGCTGCCGCCGATTGCAGTTTCCATGATAACGCGGTATTCATCTGATTCTGATTTATCTACCCATCCAGGTTTATAAACTCCACGCTGAAATGGTCTTTATCAAGTTGGAGTTTGGCCATTGATATGGGGCGGTTGCGACGTTCGGGGCCAGCACTGCCGGGGTTGATGCAGGTGACAGTTCCTTGTTGGAAATGGTCAGGCTGATGGGTATGGCCGAAAATAACAATATTGACGCCCGCGGCCTCCAGATCAAGGTCAATCATATCGAAATTGTGGATGATGTAGATCGAAAAGTTACCAATTTGGATAAGGTCACTGGCTGGATATTTGTCCCGAGCATCCATATTGCCGGCAACCGGAAAGACCGGGGCGATGGTCGTCAACTCAGTAATTAAACTATCATCACAGATATCGCCGGCATGGATTATGGCATCGCAGCCTTGGAGATTGTCAATAACCTGTGGTCGCAGGTGACCATGTGTGTCTGATATGAGGCCGATTGTGAAATTAAACTTTTTCATAAAAGTGGTTTGCTGGTGACGAAGCTGATATTTTATTATGAAATGAGGTTTATCTGAAAAGAAGTAGACTGTCAAGTTTACTGAAAATATGTATATCTTTATAATAAATCCTCTTGATTTTTTAAGTTGAGTGAGCTAACGTAAATTAGCTTAGTTTTTTTTAATAATTGTTTGTCACGTTGGGAAAATATGTCAATTGTTTTTTTAGTGACTTGCAGAATATTTTTCTGATTTTACCGAGAAAATGTTTTGCTATAGCCAATGAGATGAACAACGATGCCGGCGAAGTTAGCGGTAATGCTGATGAGATGCGTCAACTTTCAGATCGATTGGCGGGTTTAGTGAGAACTTTTAAGGTGTGATCCTGAACTTGTAACAGTTGTGCTTAGTGTCCATACTAGGTTTATTTAATGGTTGACTTGTGAAGTCCGTCTATGTTTTAACATTAAAACCGATAGGCGGACTTTTTTGTTTGTAATTTCCTTTTTAAAAATGATTTGTAAAAGGAATTTTTAATGAGATTTACTGGTAAAACTTTACTGACTATTGATGATGAAGCTGCTTTAAGGCGTGGTTTCAAAGACTATTTTGAAGATAGTGATTTTAAGGTTCTGGAAGCTGAAAACGGCCGGGTAGGGGTCGAGATATTTCGCCGGCAGCGGCCCGATGTGGTTTTGTGTGATCTGCGGATGCCGGAGATGGATGGTCTTGAGGTTATAAAGATTATCGCAGCGGAAGCACCGGATACACCTCTGATTGTAGTCTCCGGAACCGGTCTTTTAGAGGATGCGACCGAGGCCATTCGTCAGGGTGCCTGGGATTACATTACTAAACCCATTGTTGATATGGCGGTGGTTGAACATGTTGTTAATAAATCTCTGGAGAAGGCCGAGCTGCTGGCTGAAAATCGTCACTATCAGGCACGTTTGGAGACCCTTCTGAAAGATAGAACTCTGGAGTTGAATCGAAGTAAGAATCTGATTGAAACCATTTTTTCGGCGATGCCGGGGCTGATTTTTATTTATGAGCAATTTTCGGATGGTGAATTCAAATTAGTTCAGTGGAACCGGGCGATTGAAAAGCAGTTGGGCTACAGTGTGCAAGAGCTGGAACATTCGCCGGTGTTTAAATTTTTAGATGAAGAACATCATGAACTTATTATGCAAAGGATGAAATCTGTTTTTAGAGACAACCACAAACGTATACCAATTGAGATTCCTCTTGTATGCAAAGACGGCTCCAAAATTATGTTTATGTTTACTGCTTGCGGAGCGGTTTTTGAAGGGAAAAACTATCTTGTCGGATTCGGGATTGATATCACCGATCAGAAAAAGGTGGAGAAAGAACTTCTGCTGCTGGCTGCTGCGATTGAGCAGGCGGCGGAAGAGATTATAATTACTGATCCCGAAGGTTTGATTCAGTATGTTAATCCCGCTTTTGAAAATGTGACCGGCTTCAGCCGGAGCAAAGCACTTGGTAGTAACCCGCGAATATTAAAAAGCGGAGTGCAAAATAAAACTTTTTATCAGGAGCTGTGGGGTGAAATTACTGCCGGTCGAACCTGGCGCGGTCGGCTTGTTAACAAACGTGCGGATGGGACTCTGTTTACCGAGGATGTGGCAATCTCACCGGTTTATGATGAGAGCGGTACGAATATGGGCTATGTTTCGGTGAAAAAAGATATCACTGAGCAGCTTAAATTTGAGGAGCGTCAACGTCAAAGTCAGAGAATGGAGTCAATTGCGACTCTGGCCGGAGGGATTGCTCATGATTTTAACAATATCCTGGCGGCAATTATCGGCAGTAATGATATCGCGATGCTCTACTGCAAGGATAATCATAAGCTTGAAACTAATCTTAAACGGATTGACAGTGCAGGTTTGCGGGCTAAGGAACTGGTGCAGCAAATCCTGACTTTCGGCCGTCCGGAGCAGGAAGAGTTTATGACTATGCAGCCCGCCTTAATCGTTAAAGAAGCCCTTAAGCTTCTGCGGGCGTCAA